>CAVPKZ010000058.1:0-6185 GCA_963705755.1 uncultured Acidobacteriota bacterium
TGAAGATTGCGAGTGGCTCAACGCTGACGATGAGGAGGCTGTTTGAGTTTCTTATTTTATGTTCTTTTTCAACTGATTAGAAGGCTAAATTGGAGCCATCAGTACTAAGAGAATTTGGTAAGCGTTGGAAAGTTGGATTGTGTTATGTCACAGGCCTTATTTGATAGCATACTTTGATGCAGAAGCTCGACATCACTTAACTTCCAATAACTGTGGGTAACTTCAAATATTCGCGTAGATTAGCTTCGGTTTCTCCTCTCCGTGTGAGTTTGTGGCTTGAATTCGTGATCCCCTGGGTTACTAGCTAGTGAGTCTATCATTTTCATGAACTATATTGAAGCCTACTCACCACCTCAGAACCGTGAGCAATACGCTGATTCTTCTTTTGCTGCTCACTTTATATTGATACCATCATGAGATTTGGATCCGCACCGATCGCATATATTCACTAAGCTTAATTGTGTTATATAAAGCCTGCTTTGCATTGGTTGCCTTCCTTCCTTATACATCTACTACATTTCTTCTTAGTAATCGCATGCAACACCACTTCCTACTAAGCCGCATATCTTTGATCAAACTTAGTCATACTTCGATTTCGAACAAACTGCAAAAGAGCCCAATATACTCTTCACCACATCTCGCAATCAACCAATTCCCCCACAAATATCAAAGCGCTTAACATCCTCTAAATCTTCAAAATGTGCATAACCTACTATGTTCGACATTCGCCCTCACCGTAACTACCGGAGGAGCCGTCCTCCCCGGAACCGCCACCTATGTGGCTATCGACAACACCGTGATCTTTTCACCTACCGCAAATCTCCTCCCTAACAAGCAATACACCGCCACCATCAGCACCGCAGCGCAGAACGCTGCAGGCAATGGTCTAGCAGCAAACTACGTTTTCAGTTTCACCACCGGCGCGACTGCAGACCTCACTTCGCCGACCATCACTTCCACGGTACCGGCTTCGGCAGCGATCAACGTTCCGACCAATCAGACCATCACCGCTACGTTTAGCAAGCCCATGGACCCCTCCACTATCACCGCTTCCGGGACCTTCACCGTCGCCGTTGCAGGTGTTGGCGGCGCAGCAGTGGCTGGAACAGCAAGCTATACCGGCAACATCGCTACATTCAAACCAACCGCTAATCTGGCCGCAAGTACACAGTTCACCGCCACCATCACGGTTGCCGCAAAAGATCTAAGCGGAAACGCCTTGGCCGTCGGCGCAGCTCCTAATCCGTGGAGCTTCACGACTGGAACTGGGCCAAACACGACCGCCCCGACCATAACGTTAACGAGCCCCGCAAATGCCGCCACCGGGGTAGTGCTGAACGCGGCTGTAAACGCGACCTTCAGCACTGCCATGAACCCGCTCACCATCACTGCCCCCGGCACACTCACTCTGTCCATAGCCGGAGCCAATGGTGCGGCCGTGACTGGTACCGTGACCTATAATTCCCAAACGAATATCGCTACCTTCACTCCCAGCGCAAATCTAACTGCCAGCACCGAATACACCGCCACGGTTTCCAACGCCGCACAGGATCTGTCCGGTAATGCGCTCGCCGCTGGCCTCGTTCCGAATCCCTGGAGTTTCACCACCGGCCTCGCCGCTGGACCAGTCGGCCCCAATCTCGCCAGTGCCGCAACCTTTGGATCTTTCGGAGGCGGTGCGGGAATCACCAATCAAGGCATCAATACCGTGATCAACGGGGATATCGGCACCACGGGCGCCTCCACGCTGGTAACCGGCTTTCATGATCACGGAACTGGATGCATCTACACGGAAACGCCCCTCAACGTCGGGCTCGTGAACGGGAATATCGACACTGCTCCGCCGCCGCCCACAGTTGCTTGCCCATCGGAAGGCACTGCCGTTACTGGCGCCAACGCGCAACAAGCTGCGCTCGATGCTCTCAATGCCTATAACAACATTTCACCCGCGTCTCGCCCCGGTGGTACCGACCCCGGTGCCGGTCAACTCGGTGCATTAACCCTGGCGCCCGGTATCTACATGGCCGCAGGTGGCTCATTCCAGATCACCGGCTCAGACCTGACCCTCGATGCCCAAGGTAACACCAATGCCATCTGGGTATTCCAAGCCGCAAGCTCTCTGACCGTCGGCGCTCCAGGGGCCCCCCGCAACATCATCCTGATCAATGGTGCTCAAGCCAAAAATGTTTTCTGGTACGTCGGTAGTTCCGCGACGATCAACGCGGCTGGCGGCGGAACCATGGTCGGAACCATCATCGCTTCGGCTGGTATTAGTTTTTCAACCGCCGGGAATGTTGCTCTCGTCACCCTCGATGGTCGCGCCATTGCTCTCAACGCGTCAGTCACCATGGTCAATACCGTAATCAACGTCCCCGCGCCTTAAAAACAGGCAGCCATCGCGGAATCAAAGCTCGGATGCCTGGTTGCGATGCTCGTTCTTCTGCATCGCTACCAGGCTTATTAGCAGCCAAAGCCACACGAGAAATTGATTCGAAAAGTTTCAGGAGATAACAATGAACTACGCTTCGCGATTAATAGCCACCGTAGGTCTTACATTTGCCGTGGCCGCGGCACTCTATGCCGACGACGCTGTAACTCCGAAAGCCAAGCCCACCAGTAATGAACTGGCCGCCGCTTCGGATACCTCGGCGATTGATTCTTCCGCATTCGTGCCCCCGCTATCGCTATCAAGCTGGGCCGCGTCTGAGCCACGCCCGGCGGCGGCTGGCTATCCTGGGCCCTCGGATGACTCGGAACGCGTCACTTCCAAATTTGAATGGTTCTTCGGATATTCCTTCTGGCGAGCGATGCCTACCTCGCAAAGCAATCGCATTGGCTATCTCCACGGTGGCAGCACTTCCCTCGCCTTCAACTTTAACCGCTGGTTCGGATTGGTCGCTGATTTCGGCGGCTATGACAACAGCAAAGTCACGCTTTTCAGCCCCACCGCAACTCACACGTTTAACTCCGACGGTACCGCCTACACCTACCTTTTCGGTCCTCGCTTTTCCATTCGCAAACACGAACGGGTCACTCCATTCGTTCAGGCCTTGATTGGTGGCGCCACCGCCACCGCCGTTAACATCTCGGGATGCGGCAACGATCCAAGCTGCACGCCACTGCCCTACGAGAGTTCAGTCGCTGTCGCTCTGGGCGCCGGCTTCGACGTGAAATTGACCCATCACATCGCTTGGCGCGTTATTGAAGGCGACTTCCTGTTGACCAATTTTCGCGATCCGTTCGCGCCTGGTGTTCAGGCGTGGCAGAAGAACGTTCGCCTCTCATCCGGTTTGGTCTTCCGCTTCGGCGGAAATCCCCCTCCCCGCCGCCAGTCGCGATGACCGCTTCCTGCTCCGCCGATCGAGAAATGGTTTACGCCGATTCTGGCGACGTCTTCGCGGTACACGTCACCGCCGCAACATCCGAGAAATACCCAGTCAACTATTTCTGGTCGGCAAGTGACGGCTCCGTCGACGGCACCGGCGCGGATGTTCGCTGGAGTTCCGCCGGCCATCACCCCGGCCCCTACACCGTCAAAGTGCGCGTCGATAACGGCCGCAATGGCTCGGCAGAGTGCGTCGCCAACCTTCGCATTGAGCAACGCCCCAATCGCCCGCCGGTGACAGCCTGTTCCGCTGACCGCACCACCGTCACCGTAGGTGACCCCGTCACCATCACCGCCACCGCCAGCGACCCGGATAACGACCCGCTAACCTATACCTGGACCGCCAACAGCAACAAGCTGGACGGCTCCGGCTCCTCCCTCAGACTGAATACCCGCGATCTTGCCCCCGGTACCTACACCGTCTCCGGCCGGGTCGATGACGGCCGCGGTGGCACCGCCGACTGCAGCGTAATGGTTCAAGTCGAAGCCGTACGAGTTCCTGCCGAAGTGGTCGAGCTGGAACATCGCCTCGCCCTACACAGCATCTATTTCCAGACCGCGCGCCCACGGCCAGACAATCCCACCGGCGGCCTGGTCGAAAGCCAAGAAAACGTCCTGCTGAAACTCAGCACCGATTTCAATCGCTATCTGACCTTCAAACCGGAAGCGCATCTCATACTTCAGGGCCACGCCGACCGTCGCGGTACGCCTGCCTACAATAAGGAACTCACCGAACGCCGCGTGGGGCGCACCAGAACTTTCCTCACCGAGCACGGAGTTCCCGCAGCCAACATCGAAACCCGAGCTCTCGGCGATGAGGACAACCTCACTCCTGAGCAAGTCAAAAAGCTGGTGGACGACAATCCCGATTTGAGCAGCGACGAACGCAAGAAACTTGACGCCAACTTGCGCGCCGTCGTGTGGGCCAACAACCGCCGCGTGGACGTCTCTCTCAACACCACTGGCCAGGAATCCGTGCGCCAATATCCCTTCAACGCCAAAGACTCGCTAGAGCTGCTTAGTCCCTCCGGCGGCGAAAAGGGCAAGCACGCCCCGGTCGCCAGAAAAAAGACCTCATCTCCCCGGCCAATAAAAAACAAGCCCTCGGAGTAATTGACCGTCACAGAAACTTACATCCAACATGCGAATGGCTTTGGTCCTAGACAGAAGTATTTGGCCCATCCAATCATCGTGCGGTGAGAAGTCCGCTAACTTGCCCCCAAGCTTACGCACATAACGGTAACTTTGAAGGCTTGGGAAATCTGGGCACAAATCTAGGAACAAAACCCTGCCAAACACCATGAAAAACCGTAATATGGGACGCAAGGAAATGCTTGAAAAACCAACTACATAGCATTTCTGGATTCAACAGCGGGTTGCAGGTTCGAGTCCTGCCCGGTTCACCATAATCTGGAAGTAACTATGGCCGTTCTCTATACTGCGCGCGTTCCTGGATCCGGCGTGCTCACCGCGCATACGACTACCTCGAAGGGAAACTAGGGATGCTAGGCAGCCTCGGAGACGCCTGGCACATGGCGTTTTGCAAGACGGCTTCCCACCCCACCGACCCAGCCCATTCGAGCAGCCATCTAAATTAATTACCGACCTCCGGCGGGCGGTGCGGTTGAGCCCCAGATCGGGTATTGTGTTCCTGCCTCATTTACCCGCTACTCGATTAACTGGGCCCTGTGCTATCCTCCCGCCAATTCCGACCCAGCCGCATGAACGCCGAACCCTCGATGCCAGACTCCCCGGACCACGAAGTTACGTCACTACTGCAAGCCTGGAGCGCTGGCGACGAGCGAGCCCTCGATAAACTTGCTCCTCTCGTCTATCAAGAACTGCATCGCACCGCGCATCGTTACATGGCTCGCGAAAACAGCGGACACACCCTTCAAACTACGGCACTTGTTAACGAGGTGTACCTCCGTTCAGTGAACGTCCAGAAGGTCGACTGGCAGGGCCGCGCTCACTTTTATGCCATTTGCGCGCGAATGATGCGGCGCGTATTGACAGATTTCGCGCGTTCCCGTCGCTATCTAAAAGAGGAGGTGACGCCGTCCACCTACCATTTGAGGAAGCGCTGTTTCCCGGCCGCGAAGATCATCCGGACATTGTCGACCTCGACGACGCCCTGAATGTCCTAGCGGCCATGGACCAACGAAAAACCCAAGTGGTAGAACTGCGTTTCTTTGGGGGATTCAGCGTCGAAGAGACCGCCAAAGTCTTGGACGTCTCAGTAGAAACGGTGCATCGCGATTGGAAGCTCGCCAAAGTTTGGCTGCTGCGTGAACTGAGCAAGGACACAGGCCATGAAGCCTGAACGCTGGCGCCAGGTCGAACAGCTTTATCAATCTGTTTCAGCGCTCGAGGAAAGCAAGCGCTCGGCTTTTTTGGACGACTCTTGTTCCGGCGACGAAGCGTTACGTCGCGAAGTGCTTTCCGTCCTGGCTGAGCAAGAACGAGCGAACAGTTTCATGGAAACTCCTGCCATGGAAATGATGGCCAAGGAGTTGGCCGTAGACCAACAGCGTCCGGCCACTACACACGCAGATCCCCGCCAGTTTATTGGCCGCACCATTTCTCATTACCGCATCCTCGCTAAACTCGGACACGGCGGTATGGGCGTCATCTACCGCGCCGAAGATACGCGCCTGGGACGCAACGTAGCTTTGAAATTTTTGCCGGAAGATTCGCGCGACCCATCGGCGCTCGGGCGTTTGCGCAGAGAAGCGCAAGCTGCATCCGCGCTGAACCATCCAAATATCTGCACCATTCATGATGTCGGGGAATTCGATGG
>CAVPKZ010000059.1:0-43905 GCA_963705755.1 uncultured Acidobacteriota bacterium
CAACGGCTCGTTGACGCTGTACAGCCGCTGGGGCGACGTGGTCCTGCGCCAGCTGCCCCGAGGCGATCGCACGATTCCTCCATCGCATGCAACTGGGCCCGGTATCGCTCACGAACGTGTTGCGCGATCCGGCGGGCCTGGCTCCGCTCAATCCGCTCGAGCGAGCGCAGTTGTTCATCACTCTCGACCGGCTCAAGCACCTGGTCGTGCGCTCGCTCGGCGCGGGCAACGGGGAACACCCGCTGGTGTCGGTGATCCCCATGTCGCCGCACGCGCGGTTCCCGGTCCAGCCGCCTCCGCCGGCCTGTTCCGCGCCCAACCCGACCAGCAGATCGCCGTACTCACCCTCGCGCCGGACGCTCGCTGGGTCGCCGAGTACTACCCGGTGGATGAGCTGATCGAGGGTGAAGGGGGAGCCGCGACCGTGCGAATGCGCTACGCCGAGACCGGGTGGATGGTGCGTCTGGTTCTGGGGTTGGGCGCCGATGTCGTAGTCCGGGAACCCGCCGAGCTAGCCGCGGCGGTGGTGCAGCGGGCCCTCGCGGCGGTGCGCCGGTCCAGTCACCTGCCCGCGCCCGAGGCGGACTAACGTGATCGACGTGTTTTACCTGATCAGCGCGCTGCTGGCCGTCGCTGCCGTCGTTGTGCTCGTCATGTTGCTGCTGCGGCTGGCCGGCCCGGCGCGGCGGCTGGCCGGGACGGTGCAGCGCAGCCGCGCTCAGCCTCGCCGATCGCACCGGCCTGCTCACCGCGCGGATCGCGGCACTGCGGGTGGCGCTTGACCGGCGCCGCCGCCACAAGTCCGGATAGCTCCCACCGCGTAGCATCTGTTCCGCACCCGAGGCGAAAGGAGACCCACCATGGGCATTCCGTCTGGCTGGGAGCTGGTCATCCTGCTTGTGGTTCTGGTCATGCTGTTCGGAGCGACCAAACTGCCGACAGCCGCGCGTTCCATCGGCCAGTCCATCCGAATCTTCAAGGCAGAGACCAAGGAAAAAACTTTTTCCGTGCGGGATGGTGGCGCCGAAATTTTCGGCGACGGTTTGGCCCATGTCGGCGAGGGTCGCGCGGGTGAGAACGGCGCGTGTTTGTTTTGCGGGGGGAGAAGGCGAGGAGGGGGGACGTATTCGCGGGAGTGGTCGGTGGTGGGGTTGACGGGGAGGGGTCGCAGCCGTGGTCGGCGGTGATGAGGAGGAGGTCGCGAGGGGGAGAGGGAGGAGAGGAGGGGGGAGGAGGGAGTCGAATTCTTCGAGGGAGCGGGCGAAGCCTTCGACGTCTTTGCGATGGCCGTAGAGCATGTCGAAGTCGACCAGATTGGCGAAGATGAGGCCGGCGGGGCGGCTGGCGATGGCGTCGAGAATTTTGGACATGCCGTCGGAATTATTTTTGGTGGTGACGTAGTCGCGGACGCCGCGGCCGTTGTAGATGTCGTGAATTTTGCCGATGCCGAAAATGGGGATGCGGCGTTCTTCGAGGACGTCGAGGAGCATGGGGCGCGGAGGCTCGACGGCGTAATCGTGGCGGCGTTCGGTGCGGCGGAAATTTCCTGGCTGCGCCGGTGAAGGGGCGAGCGATGACGCGGCCGACGCGATTAGGGCCATCGAGAATCGGCGGGCGATTTCGCACATTTTGTAAAGCTCGGGGACGGGGATGACGTCTTCGTGAGCGGCGATCTGGAAAACGCTGTCGCCGGAAGTGTAGACGATGGAAAGCCGGTGCGCACGTGTTCGGCGCCGAGTTCTTTGAGAATTTCGGTGCCGGAGGCAGGCTTATTCCCCAATGTTTTACGGCCTATTTGTTATTCGAAGGCGTTAATGATTTCCGGGAGGAAATCCGTGCGGATAAACGGGAAAGGCTTGAGTGGAGCCAGATGCCGGCCATTTCCCAGTGGCCGGTGGTGGTGTCTTTGCCCGGGGAATGGGTGGCGGCTTTGCCGAAGCTAGCGAGGGGTGCGGAGGGGTGAGGTGGGCGAGAGGTTTGATGTTGGCGAGGCCGATTGGACGAGATTGGGGAGCGCGAGGGGGCGCGAGGCGGCGATGTGGCCGAGGTGTTGCGACCGACGTCGCCGTAATCGGCGGCGTCGGGGAGTTCGCCGATGCCGACGCTATCGAGGACGAGCCAGATGACGCGGTTGAAGAGGGGCACCTGACCTCGCTGGGCGAATCTCGTGAAACATAGCACGGAAATGCGTGACAGGAGTTGTGCGCCAAGCGGATCGCCTGGAAAAAATTCGGGATTATTTGGGCGGCCAGATTTTTGAGGTTTTTTTTGCACTTATTTCCGAACATGCGTGGTTTTGGCGTGAAAGAATAACCGTCCGCGAGAGACAGGCGTACGGCACGGCGTAATACCGTCCATAGTAGTACCATGACGTATATACCACAATACACAGTATGGCATGCCTGCAATACCCTTTAACTACCTGAAACTACCCCCTATCCTTAAGACAACTCCACCAGAGAATTCCTTGACGGTATGAGCAACGGGATGTCATAACGAATCCACGAAACGCACTCTGCTGCTTGCCTTGTACGTGGGGTGCACCAAAAAATGATCCAAAGTTCGGGCGTGTCTTTCGGATACCGGGGTGGCTTTCCTCGTGAATGAATCGCGAGAAGTGATGAACGTCAGGCAGGCGTCGCAGTATCTGGGGATCTCCCGGATACCTTGTACCGTTATATCACCGAGGGTGAAATACCTGCCTTTAAACTCGGCAACCGATGGAAACTTCGTAAGACGATTCTGGACCGTTGGATGGAAGGAAGATGAGCGTCAGGCGCACACGAGGCGCCGGTAGTTCGGGATTCAAGTAAGGCGAGAAGGAAAGAGGCCGCAATATGTGGTACCGGGCGGGCTGAAGAGGCAAGCAACTGGTGGGTCTGGACATTGGTTCCAGCTCGATCAAGGCAGTGGAGCTGAAATCCACCAAGGCGGGGTATGAGTTGGTGAGCTTCGGACTGGAGCCGCTGGCGCAGGATACCGTCGTGGACGGCGCGATCATGGATGCGCCGCAGGTTGCCAACGCCATCACCAAGATTTTCGATACCCAGAAAGATGAAAACAAAGAACGTGGCCACTTCGGTTTCCGGGCACTCGGTGATCGTAAAGCGGGTTCCGCTGCCATTGATGACCGAGGACGAGCTTGTATGACCGCATCCCATCGGAAGCCAGCCAACACATTCCCTTCGACATCGCGGACGTAAACCTGAGCTACCAACTGCTGGAATCCATGGATGCACAGATGGACGTGCTGCTGGTGGCGGTAAAGAAAGACAAGATCCTGAACCACACGAACGTGCTGGCGCAGGCGGGAAAGACTGCCGGTGGTTGTAGATATCGACGCTTTCGGCCTGCAGAACTGCTTCGAAATGAACTACGAGCCAGATGCGGGGCAGACGGTAGCGCTGCTGAACATCGGCGCCAGCGTGATGAACATCAACATTGTCCGCGGCGGTATTCCGTTGTTTACTGCGCGACGTCAGCTGGGCGGCAATCATTTGCCGGACGCGTTGCGAAAAAAATCGGATTTGAGCTTTGAAGACGCCGAGAGGCTGAAGATGGGTGAGAACCTGCCGAGTGTAACGGATGATCAGAAACAGCAGATTTTGCGCAGCGTGTCGGACATTTTGACACTGGAAATTCAGAAGACTTTTGACTTTTCCGGGCTACCGCGAGCGGCGAAAACATCCAGCGCATCGTGGTGGCTGGCGGCACCGCAAGAGTGCCGGGCCTGGTGGACTTGTTGCGCGAAGAGTTCGCCATGCCGGTGGAAGAGTTAAACCCATTCCGGAAAGTGGTCATCAATCCGAGCCGGCACAGTGACGAACAGATTCGCGCGCTGGCACCGCGACTAGCCATCGCCGTGGGTCTAGCGTTGAGGAGCTTCGACTAGCCATGATTCGAATAAATCTTCTCGGACAAACCAGACCGAAAGCTGGACGCCGGCAGGCGGTGGATACCGGGGCAGCGATGCCCGCGATATTCCTGCTTTCGGGCGCGGTCCTGGGGCTGGCGTTCCTGACTTTTCTGTATTTAGCTGGCAGAAACATGTGAACGAAGAGAATCAGCGCATCGCGAATTGAGCGCGGAAAAGACGCAACTGGAACAAATCAAGATGCAAGTGGAAGCGTTCCAGAGACAAAAGGGATTCTGCAGCAACGAGTTTCGACGATCGAGCAATTCCAGCGCGATCGGACCGGCGGCCAGGAATTGCTGGATATGGTGGCCAATACCGTGTCGCGCACGGAAAACCTGTGGCTGACGAAGGTAACGCGGAAGGGCAATAACCTGACGCTGGAAGGTTCCTCAGCCTCGATCAATTCGGTGGCGAATTTTATAACCGCGTTGAAACGCTCCGGCTATTTCCAGAAGGTGGAAATCAAGGAATCCAAGCAGGACGAGAAGAACCCCGCGGTGCAAACGTATACGTTTGAAATTTCCGCGTGAAATTGCTCCGCCGCAGCGGTGCAGGCAAACCGGCGAGTACGCCGGCTCCAGGCGGCGCCACCCGCGAGGAAAGGGTAAGCGATGGGGAATCCTTTACGAGACATGTCGGTAATCGTGCAGGCGCTGGTAGCCGCAGCACTTGCGGTGGTCATTGTGTTGATTGGGGTATACTGCCATTTTCTCCGGTGGCCCAGGAGCGCAACGCGGTGGACAAGGCGGTCGACCAACGAAAAACCCTGAGCGACGAAGTGACGCAGTTGCAGGTTTACAAACAACGCTACGGAGAATTGAAACAGCAGATGGACGCGCTTTCAAAGCAACTAGAGACGTTAAAGGCCATCGTTCCGGAAGAGAAAGAAGTGGATGAGTTCATCGGCTGGTACAAGGCGCGGCTGCGGCGTCCAATGTGACCATACGGCGATTCACCGCGCAAGCGGTGGTGCCGCGAGAATTTCACTATGAGATGCCGTTCGAGATGCAAGCGGACGGGCCGTATTTTAACCTATTGGATTTCTTTGGGCGCATGAGCCGGTTGTCGCGAATTATCAACGTGGGGGATTTGAAATTTGAGGACCCAGAGAAAGCGAGCGGAACGAAATACCCGTTGCGTCCGGGGACGACGGTGTCAGCGATATTTACGGCTACAACCTTTTTCACCAAGCCTGCTGATGCGAGTGCAACTTCCGCAAGTGGAGCGCAAACTCAGCCTGCAGCGGCTGGAAAGCCCTGAGCGGGAATGAGCGAACTATGCGTTCAGTGATCACACTAATAAGCGCGATTTTACTGACAGCGGCCGCGACGTGCTCGCACGCGCAAGGGCAACCGCCGGCTAAAGCGCCCGCGCCGAAACCGGCTGCTGCACGACCGGCGGGGACGACAGCGTCAAATCCTGCCGTAAAAGCTGCGGCAAGCGCTGCTGCAAAACCTGCGGCAAAACCGGTGGCGAAGAAGCACGCGGCGACAAGCCCTACCGAAGGTGCCGCTGGGAGCTCTACACCCGAGCAAGCCAGAATTGCGCGGCGGGATCCGTTTGAGTCCCTGCTGTCACGGCAAAAACCAAGGGGAGACGCGAAAAATCTACCTCCCGGGAAGGGTGGACTGCAAGTGAGCACGCTAAAGATAGACGGGATCGTGCACGGACCTAACGGCATGATTGCGGTAGTCAGCAATCCTCAACAGCGTACGTACTTCCTGCACGAAGGGGATCAGCTGTACGACGGAAGCGTGGACAAGATTGCCATGGACGGTGTGTCGTTCCATGAAACCGGCAAAGACGCGTTTGGCAAACCAGTGGAACGCTCAGTGAATAAGAGAATTTACTCGACTGCAGGAGAAGGGCAATGAAGACGAATTGGCCGGTGTTACGGTCTGGTTTCATGATCCTCACGAGCTTGGCCGTGGGCACGACGGTGATGCCTGTGCGCGCACAGGAAGGCGCCGGAGTGATGACCACGCCGACAGTGATCTCCAGCGTTGCCATCCTGCAAAGCGCATCGCAGCGAGCCAGCGTGCGAGTGGAGGGTGCAGGAAAGCTGGAGGCCCGCGCGGCGCGTTTGCAAAATCCTGAGCGGCTAGTGTTGGACTTCAGCGGCGCTCGGCTCGGCTCACAGAAAACGGTGATCGCCGGCGCCGTGGCTCCGATATTGGGAGTACGCCTGGGACAATTTCGCGACGACGTGGTGCGCGTGGTGATCGATCTGACGGAGGCGTCGCATTTCCAGCTTTCGCATGACGGCGGGGCGGTGGTGGTACTTTTCAACGAAGCGTCAGGTGCTTCTGACGGGACCGCAGCAAGCAATTCGACGAGGAATTCGTCCAGCGTTACTGCGAAACGGACGCTGAACGCGAATAACAGCAAGAAGTCAGCAATTAGCACTCCTCGGTTTGCATTGCCAGGCGAACTTACCCAGCCCTCAATCAAGCTGGCTTCATTTGGCGGGAAGAGCGAAGCGTCGCGGCCGACCACAAACGGGGCTCAGGCTGCGCAACAAGCTGCCCAACAGGCCAACACTGCTGCGGGAACGATGGCGCAATCAATGCAGGTTTCTCCGATGGCGGCGCCTGCCGGTCGATACACGGGTGAGCCGATTTCCGTCAACTTGAAGGATGTGGACTTGCGAGATTTCTTCCGGCTTATTCACGAAATCAGCGGATTGAATGTGGTGCTAGACCCGGCGGTCAAGGGCACGCTGACGATCGTGTTGGATGAAGTGCCGTGGGACCAGGCGCTGGACATCGTGCTGCAGAATAATGGACTCGACAAACAATTGAATGGCAACGTATTGCGCATCGCTACGCGCGACACCCTCAAGAAAGAAGCGGAGACCGAGCGTGACCTGGAAAAGGCTCAGGCCGAAGCGGTGGCTCCGGTTACCGTGACGCGCGTGCTTAGCTATGGCAAGGCCGCGACAATGAAGGACACCCTCAAGAAGTTCCTGAGCGCGCGGGGGGATATTCTTTCCGATGACCGCTCGAACCAGTTGATTATCCGAGACATTCCCTCGGTGATTCCGACAATCGATAATTTGATCCGGCAGCTGGACCGTAAGTCGCAGCAGGTGGAGATCGAAGCTCGAGTGGTGTCCGCTTCGCGCTCGTTTGCGCAGGACATCGGTACGGAGCTCGGGTTCGCAGGCTCCACGACCAGCGGCCGCTCCCTTTTTAGCGGTACTCCGGCGGTTGGAGGCAGTGGCGTGACAACCGGCACTGGCGTCCCGGCATCGCCAGTCACGGTGGGAACCTCGTCTCCGACAGGGAATGGCATCACTTCCGGTATCCCGCTGGTTACTTCGCTAAGCGCGGGGGTTCCGACCAGTGGATTCGGGTTCTCTCATCGATCGCCTAACTTCGCGATTGACTTCTTTATCACTGCAGCGGAAGCCAAGGGCGTGGGCAAACTGCTCTCCAAACCGAAGGTCATCACGCAGAACAACGAAAAAGCGATCATCAAACAGGGAACCAAGATTCCCATACAGACCACCATTAACAACACAATATCTGTGCAATTCATCGACGCGGTGCTAAAACTGGAGGTCACACCGCAGATAACCGCGGAAGGCACCGTGTTCATGGACGTGCTGGTGGAAAACACGCAGATTGATACCGGTATTCCGCGAGTGCAGGGAGTTCCGGCGCTGGACACGCAATCGGCGGAGACTAAGGTTACGGTTGCAGACGGTGGCACGGTGGTCATCGGTGGAATCATTATTACTAACCAGCGCGTTGATATTACGCAGGTGCCGGTCGTGGGGAGCATTCCGTTGATCGGAAACCTCTTCAAGCGCACCAACGTATCGCTGACGTCGCAGGAACTGCTGTTCTTCCTGACGCCGCGCATCATACCTGGGTAATAGCCTGAGTAATGCTGTGAGCAAATTATCTGGGTTCCCGATCAGGTTGGCGCAATGGAGCTAGCTGACTAAATCAACTTGGCCAGGACACCTTTCCAAAGGGAGTTCATCGAGGAGACCATGGTCTCCTCGATTCGTTTTTATGAATACAAGGTTTCCAGAGAGAAGGAGCGCGCTGGTCCAGAAATTCGGAGCGCTACAAATCGAGAGCCTGGTAGTCACGCACCCTGCGGATTGGTATTACCTGACGGGATTTACGGGGGAGTCAGGTGCGCTGGTGCTCACGCGACGAGGGACGACGCTTATCACGGACGGAAGATTCGGCGGACAAGCCAAAGCGGAGACGAGCGGCGTCGCGGTGGTGCAGCAAAAGGGTTCGCTCTTCGAGTCCACCGGGGAATTTCTGAGCGGCAGCAAAGCAATGAGCGTGGGATTCGAAACAACACAGCTGTCGGTAAGTCAGTACGGAACGTTGCGGAAAGCTGCGGGAAGGGGCTGCAGGTGGAAGCCGGCCAATGGCCTTGTGGCGTCCTTGAGGATGCACAAAGACCCGCAGGAGTTGGCGGTAATGCGCAGAGCGGCCATCCTGGCCGGTCGAGTGATGGAAGAAGCCATACCGCTGCTGAAGGCCGGGGTCCGCGAATTTGAGGTTGCCGCGGAGATTGAATACCAGATGCGGAAGAGGGGAGCATCGGGCGCGGCGTTCGAAACGATTGTGGCTTTCGGGGAACGCGCGGCTCTTCCGCACGCGCGTCCAACCGCCAAGCGATTGAAGAAAAATGAGTTTGTGGTGCTGGACCTGGGTGTTATACTCGCGCACTATTGCAGCGACATCACACGCACATTTTATTATGGGAAAGCTCCGGAGCGTGTCCGGCAATGGTATAAGGCTGTCCAGGACGCGCAAGTTGCGGCGATTGCGGCGGTAAAGAACGGCGTTCTGTGTGGGGACGTAGACGCGGCGGCGCGGCAAGTACTAGAGCGGCAGGGATTGGGCAAATATTTTGTGCACAGCACCGGGCACGGGCTTGGCTTAGAGGTTCACGAGGACCCGCGTATCGCTGGTGGACAAAAGAAGCGGCTTGAAGCGGGGAACGTGGTGACCATTGAACCGGGAATCTATATCGAGGGCGCGGGCGGCATACGTATCGAAGATGATGTCGCGGTGCACGCTGATCGGATAGAAGTATTGACCCGCATTACGCGGGATCTCATAGAGATTTGACGACAGGCATGACGCCCAAAAAGACTTCGAAAAAAGCATCCAATCGGGCCGCCTCCGACAGCTTCGCCACCCCCGAATTGAAGCAAATCGAGCAGTTATTGCAGTTCATGACCGAGCATAACCTTGAAGAATTTGAATACTCAAGGGGGGACCTGCGTATCCGTTTGCGCAAGCCGTCGAGCGGCGTCGTGGTGCAGCAGTCACGGAGCGGATATGCTCCAGAGATTATCGTAGAGGGCGGTAGGGAGACCGCATCCGCCAGTTCCAGTTCTCAATCCTCCTCGGGGGGCGGAGACGGCCGAAGCAGCGAAGATTTACACCTGATCAAATCTCCTATCGTAGGAACGTTTTACGGCGCGCCGAGCCCGGGGGCGGAAGCTTTGTGAAGGTTGGATCACAGGTGGAAGCCGGGCAGACGCTGTGCATTGTGGAAGCCATGAAACTGATGAATGAGATTGAGTCAGACGCCAGCGGCGAGGTCATACGCGTATATGTCGAAAACGGGCAGCCGGTGGAGTATGGCCAGCCCTTGTTTGGCATCCGGCCGGTCAGGAAGAAATAGCCGCATCCCAGAGCTATGTTCCAAAAAATCCTTGTAGCTAATCGAGGGGAAATCGCCCTGCGGGTAATCTGCGCCTGCAAGGAATTGGGTATTTCCACGGTGGCGGTGTACAGCGAGGCGGACCGCAATTCGCTGCACGTGCGCTTCGCGGATGAAGCGGTGTGCATTGGGCCTGCGCGCAGCAGCGAGAGTTACCTGAACATCCCCCAAGTGATCAGCGCGGCGGAAATCACTAACGTGGATGCTATTCATCCGGGATACGGGTTTCTGTCTGAAAATGCTAATTTCGCGAAGGTTTGCGAGGCTTCGGAAATTACCTTTATTGGTCCTACGCCAGAAATCATCGAAATGATGGGCGATAAGGACCGCGCGCGGCGGGAAGTTCGCGCGGCGGGGCTGGTGACGGTGCCAGGCAGCGACGGAATTATTCAAGGTGAGGAAGCGCTTGCTGCCTCGGCGGAAAAAATTGGCTACCCTCTGATTTTGAAGGCTTCAGCCGGCGGCGGTGGGCGTGGGATGCGCATCGTCCGCCGTGTGGAAGATTTGTTGGGGGCGTATCAGGCCGCCAGCAGCGAGGCGCAACAGGCTTTTGGCAATCCGGATATGTATGCGGAAAAGTTTATCGAGCACCCGCGGCATATCGAGTACCAGGTGCTTGGTGATCAGCACGGGCAGATTATTCACCTGGGTGAACGGGAGTGCAGTATTCAGCGACGACACCAGAAATTAGTGGAGGAGTCACCATCGCCGGCAATTGATGCGAAACAACGCAAAGATCTGGGCGCCAAAGTCGTCAAGGCCTTGAGCAAGATTGGATATACCAACGCCGGAACGGTGGAATTTCTGATGGATCAAGATGGGTCCATCTATTTCATAGAGATGAATACGCGCATCCAGGTGGAGCATCCAGTGACAGAGCTGGTTACCGGGGTGGACCTGATCAAAGCGCAGATTCGAATTGCCGCCGGGGAGCACTCGCATGACGCGACTGGGGAGATTCATTTTTCCGGCCATGCGATTGAGTGCCGGATTAATGCGGAAGATCCGGAGACATTTGTGCCTTCCGCGGGGCGCATTACGACCTTTCAGGCGCCGGGCGGGACCGGAGTCCGCGTGGACTCAGCGGCGCATGCCGATGCGGTGATTCCGCCATATTACGACTCCATGATTGCGAAGTTGATTGTTAAGGGGCGCGATCGCGGGGAAGCCATTGGGCGCATGAAGCGCGCGCTGGAAATGTTCGTGATTGAAGGCATCAGAACTTCTATTCCATTGCACCGGCGAATTTTGGCCGACCCGATTTTGCGGCGGGGCGTTTTGATACGCATTTTATCGATCGATTGTTGGGGACTAACGGAAAATAGGTGCCGATGCGCCTTGTTCTGCCGCGCCGCCACTGTATGTGATATTAGACGCAGCATTGTTGAAGATTCCCGTAAAAGAATGCGCAAAGAGCCTGGTTGACGCCGGCGTGCGTTTGATCCAATACCGGAACAAGCGTGCTACAGGACGCGAATTGTTTGAGAAAAGCCTCCCAGACCTCGCCGAATATCTGAATCCCATCGGAGTGCACTTTATTGTGAATGACCGCGCGGATGTCTCTGCGCTTGCTGGTGCGGGAGGCGTGCATGTGGGACAGGATGATTTGGGAGTGGAGCAGGCGCGCCGAGTGATGAGTGAAGGGGGAAATGGGTGGGTGATCTCCACCGCACATCCGGGCAATCGTGGCGCTGCTGGAAACATCAGCGGAGTACATCGCGGTAGGACCCGTTTTTGCGACGGGCTTCGAAAGGGAGATCCCGATCCCAGCGTTGGCGTGTGGGGTTTGTAAGGGGAGACACGCGCGATGGGCGGACAGACCCATCGTGGCCATTGGGGGGATTACGCTTAGAGGCGAGCGGTCGAAGTGATCGAGGCGGGAGCGGATTCGGTCGCGATCATCAGCGATATTTTGGGCGCGGAAAATGTGGGTAAACGTGCGCGACAGTATGTAGATCTGCTGGAACGGCGAGATTCGGGAACTGCTGTGAAGAATGGTTGACATGGCAGAGATTAAAACAGCGACGGCATCGAGTGCGGCGCGCAGCGAAGGCGGGTTTGTGCGTGCCATCGGATTGTTTGACGGCACGATGATCGTTGTGGGGTCGATGATCGGCTCTGGAATTTTTATTGTGGCCGCCGATATTTCCAGGCAGACGGGGTCCGCGGGCGGATTGCTTTTCGCGTGGATCATTACCGGATTGCTGACGGTTTCGGCGGCGCTTTCTTACGGCGAACTGGCGGCGCTATTCCCACATGCCGGTGGACAATATATTTATTTGCGCGAAGCGTACTCGCCGCTGTGGGGTTTTCTGTATGGTTGGACATTATTTCTGGTGATCCAGACGGGCACGATCGCCGACAGGAGCGATCGGATTTGCGCGGTACCTGGAGTTTTGGCACCGGCGATTTCGCCGCAGGCGTGGGTAATACATCCGCTGGCGCTATCCTCGAAATACGCTATCAGCTTGTCCGTGCAGCAATTGGTGGCCGTGCTGATGATCATTTTTTTGACATTTTTGAATACCCTCGGAGTGCGGCTGGGCAAGATCATTCAGAATATTTTTACCAGCGCGAAGACGCTCTCACTGCTGGGGCTGATTGTGCTTTGCGTGTTTGTGGGGCGTAACTCGGCGGCCGTCAGCGACAATTTTTCGCACTTTTGGGCCATTCGCGGGGCGCAGCCAATTGAGCCAGGTGCGGACTTTCTGCGCGGTTTTGTGCCGACCATAACCGCAGCGAGCGGGGCCTTTGCATTGTTTATCGCATTTGGCGTAGCGCAGGTAGGGTCACTGTTTTCCGCGGATGCCTGGAACAACATTGGGTTCACGGTGGCGGAAGTAAAGAATCCCAAGCGAGATGTGGCGCTGGCGATGGCATTTGGGACGATGATTGTCATCACGTTGTACGTGCTAGCGAACGTGGCGTATTTGTGTGCGCTGCCTTTGGCTGGCATTCAACATGCGCCTGATGATCGAGTAGCATCGGCAGCGCTGAATGCGGTGGTTGGCCCCATTGGCGCGTCGATCATGGCGGTGGCCATTATTGTTTCCACCTTTGGTTGCAACAACGGCCTGATTCTGGCGGGCGCGCGGGTTTCGTACGCAATGGCCAAGGATGGGTTATTTTTTCGGGCGACCGGGACTTTGAATAAGCGCGGCGTACCGGCGGTAGCGCTGATTTATCAATGCGTGTGGATTATTGTGTTGATTCTTTTACGTACGCGCCACGTGGATGCGGCTGGAACGATCACGTACGGGAACTTGTACAGCGACCTGCTCGACACGTGGTTTTCTCGGTGTGATATTTATGCCCTGACCATTGCGGGATATTCGTTTTGCGCAGGAAACGGCCTGATGCGGAGCGGCCATACCGGGCGTTTGGGTATCCGTTTGTGCCGCTGCTTTATATTGTGGCGGCCTCAGCGATCATGTTTGTGTTGCTTTTGTATAAAACGCAGACGACCTGGCCTGGATTATTAATTGTGTTGCTTGGGGTGCCGGTTTATCTGGTGTGGTCACGGCGGGGGCGAGCGCAGCAGGCCGCGGAATGATGTTTGCGCGGTACACGATTGAACCGATCTGTTAAATAATAGTCGGCTCGCGTAGCATCCGGAATTTATTCACTTCGGTGATTTTGTTGTAGGGCAAAAGGTGTGGGCAACCTACAATGTCACAGCTCTAGTCCAAATTGGCCTGAGTCAGTGGGATAACCTCTCCAGGAGACACTTTGCATGGGCAACCCGTTATTCGCAACGAAGTCGATGACCACCCTGATGCAGGAGGCCGGACAAACTGGAGAGCATAGCCTGAAGCGCGCTCTGGGTCCCGTGAACTTGGTGACGCTGGGTATTGGGGCCATCATCGGCGCCGGCATCTTTGTAATCACGGGATCTGCGGCGGCGCTGTATGCTGGGCCGTCGATCATGCTGCGTATGTGCTCGCGGGTATCGGCTGCTTGTTTGCGGGCCTGTGTTACGCAGAGTTTGCATCGATGATTCCCATCGCAGGTTCCGCGTATACGTATGGCTACGCCACCCTGGTGAGTTAGTCGCGTGGTCATCGGCTGGGATCTGATTTTGGAGTACGCCTTTGGCGTGCCACGGTGGCCAGCGGATGGAGCAGCACGCTTGTGGCGTTTCTGCAAGACTATGGGATCAGTTGCCGCCTCGAATCCGCGACGTTCCTGGAGCAAAGTGGATCATGTACGAAGGCCGCTGGGCGCCGATAAGCACGCTGAGTTTGAGCAGCGCGCAAATGGTGGGTCTGCCGAACGGCCACTTCGAAGTTTTAACTTGATTGCCTTCCTCGCTATGCTTGCGGTTACACTCTTCTCATCATCGGAATCAAGGAGTCGGCGAATTTCGATACTGGAGTGGTTTTTGTAAAACTAACGGCAGTTCTGGTCTTCATCGCTGTCGCAACCGCTTTTGTTATGAAAGCATCCGGCTATTGCGCATGCGAACTGGAGGGTCTTCATTCCGCCCAATGACGGGTCCTTCGGATCGTATGGCTGGTCAGGCATCTTGAGAGGTGCGGGTGTCGTGTTCTTCGCTTATATCGGCTTTGACGCGGTTTCGACTGCGGCCCAGGAATCAAAAAATCCACAAAGAGATATGCCTGTAGGTATTCTCGGTTCATTAGTCATTTGCACAATCCTCTACCTGCTGGTCTCCGGTCTGCTGACGGCCACCGTGCACTACTCACGCTTGAACATCGGCGCTCCCGTCTCGCTCGCCATCCGAGAAACCGGAGTGCGGTGGGGAAGCTATGTGGTGAACGCCGGCGCACTGGCAGGGTTGAGCACCGTCATGTTGGTAATGATGCTCGGGCAGTCGCGCGTATTCTACTCGATGTCGAGGGACGGCCTGCTGTGGAAGTGGGCGAGCGACATCCATCCGCGTTTCCGCACGCCGTGGAAGTCCACGGCCATCGTTGGCCTGTGCGTGGCGTTTGTAGGGGCGCTGGTGCCGATCGGTGATCTCGGCCAACTGGTCAGCATCGGCACGCTGCTGGCCTTCGTCATCGTTTGCGCCGGTGTGTGGATCCTTCGCGTGCGGCGCCCTGAACTTGTGCGCCCATTCAAGACTCCGTGGGTTCCCTTGGTGCCCATCCTGGGCATGATTGTGTCGTTTGGTCTTATGGCAGGTCTCAAAGCCGTCACCTGGATACGATTGGTCGTCTGGCTGGTCATCGGCCTGGTGGTCTATTTTACGTATGGCGTGAAACATAGCCGCGTCCGCAACGCAGCGGAATAGCATTCATTACCCGGGTTTGCGAAAGCCGAAGCTGGTTCGTGGGACGTGCTTGTCCTGCGCGGGCGAGACTTCTTCCGGTACAGTAGTATTTCTCTCACGATTGTACGATGACTCCTCTCGCGTCCAACACTCTGCGAAACATGTGGCGGCGACTGTCCGGTTTTGACATCGTCGCGCTGGTGATTTTTGCATTGGGCGTAGTGGCGACCGTTGCGGAACTCGGCAGCGGTATTGCCAATTTTGTAAAATTTTTAGCCGTTCTCTGCCTGTTTTATCTGCTCTTCCGCATGATCGGGTGGTGGCGGTCGCGCCTGTTGTGGAGCTTGCGGAACCGCCTGATTGTCGCTTACCTGTTTATCGCTTTGGTTCCCATTTTGCTGATTGTTACTTTGGTTGGGCTTGCGGGGCGGATTTTGTATTCGCAGTTGGGCGCTTACCTTCTTTACGAAGATATCCAGGTGCGCATTAATAGCCTCGCGGATATGGCTGAGCACATCGCCGCAGCGCACGGGCCTGCAACAAGAGGAAGCAGCGAAGAAGAGTTCGAAAGGACTCTGGCTGCGCAATCGCATGCCGTGCATGATCGTGAATTGCCCGAACTGGCGATCACATTCTCGGATGATACGACGTTGCTGCATAAAGTGGCGCGTGGCGCGGATGCGTTCGCGGGATTGATACAGGAGGAGAACCAGCTCGCGCTCGTGAGCATCCGCGCCATTCACGGAAAGGATGGCGTCAGAGTTGTGCAGTTGAGAGTTCCGGTTACGCCTGAGCTTCTTTCCAACATTGCGCCGGATGTGGGCGCGATCCAATTAAATTTGATGCGGAAGATTTCCGGAAACGATCGACAAACGGCGATTTACGAGTCGTCAGGCGACCGCTACGCAGCGGGCGGCCGGATAAACGCGCGCGCGCGCACGTTGCAACCGCAAGCTTTTTGGATTGATCCGGCGGTAAGCGTGGTGTCCAGACTTAATTCAGTTTACGTTGGCCGTGACGGCACGGTGGAGCATAACCGGCCGGTTTTGGCGGTGACCAATGCGCGGCCGTCGCGCTTGAGCGCTCGCATATTTAATTCTCTCGGAGAGCTGCGAGACTCGTACATGCTGCTGTTTATTATTGTCGGCGTGGTGTTCCTGCTTATCGAGCTGGCGGCGTTGATTACCGGGATCAGCATGACGCGCACGATTACCACGGCCATCGCCGACCTATACCAAGCGACGCAATACGTGCAGTCCGGAGACTTGACGCATCGCGTGCGGGTGGACCGGCGCGATCAGTTGGGCGTGCTTGGTGAATCGTTCAATTTGATGACCGGGTCGATCAGCGGGTTAATCGAAGAACAAAAACAACGGCAGCGGTTGGAGAATGAGATTTCTATCGCGCGTGAAGTGCAGGACCAGTTGTTTCCGAAGCGTCTGCCGTCGGTTCCCGGAGTGGAAGTGGAGGCGATATGCAAGGCAGCACGGTCGGTGAGCGGCGATTATTATGATTTTATTCAGCTCACTCCGACGCATATTGCGGTGGCGATTGCGGACATTTCGGGAAAGGGAATTTCGGCGGCGTTGTTGATGGCCAGCTTGCAGGCGGCGTTGCGGAGCCAATTGCTGATGGGCGGCAGCGAACATCTGGGAACGGATGAATTGGTTTCGCGGTTGAACAAGCACCTGGTGCGAAATACCGCGGACGATCGCTTTGCTACGTTTTTTATTTGCGTCTATGACAGCGCGACGCGGACACTGCGTTACACCAATGCCGGACACCTGCCATCGTTTTTGCTGAGCCAGAACCATGTGGTGCGCCTCGATAAAGGGGGCATGGTGTTGGGGGTGTATGAGGACTCTACCTATGAGGAAAATTCGCTGATGGTACCGCGCGATGCCGTGCTGGTTGGCTACAGTGACGGACTGGTGGAGCCGGAAAATGTCTATGGCGAAGAGTTTGGAATTCGACGATTGCAAGAGGCGGCCGTTCGCGTACAGGCGTCGACACCGAGCAGTGTGGCGCTATCGTTGATGACGGCGGCGGAAGAGTGGGCGGGAAGCGCGGAACAGGCGGATGATATGACCGTGATTGTGGCGCGGCTGAAGTAGCAGGAAAACCCAAGGAACCGGTTCATTCTTCGACTGCGAACGAGGGGCACGCTTCTCACGAGGGCAGGAGAAAATTCAAGACCCACCCTAAAAATCGAGGGTGGGGCACCCTCCGGCTAACTGTAGTTTTCAAATGGGATCAATCCTTAGAGATTCAATCCCAATTTGCGAAGATGCGCGTTACGATTTGTGTTGGGAAGAGCTGAAGTTATCGTGAGCAACGCGAGCAGTCTTCTTTGCAAAATCGTAAGTCGCTCGCAGATTCCCACCAAAAAACCACACCTTGCCATTCACGTCCTGTTCCAGCAGCACTTTTCCATCCGGGTTTTTAAATTCGCAGTGAATCGTAATGGAGGTCGCTCCGGCAACTGTGGTCACCCGCCGGGTACGCTCGCTGCCTTCTTTAAAACCTCGAACAGTGCTGTGCAGAATGACTAGGTCAGGAGCACTCGCGGCTCGGCGGTCGCCGTCGCGATACACATGCTCAAAGCCACCTTGCTTCTCGAGCTGGCGAACCAAATTCTCGTAAAGTGAAATCTGGAACTCGGCTGGCAGCTTGATCTCATCCGAGTGAATCATTTCTACCTGAATTGCAGAGGCCTTGGCTTTGACTGGTTGAGCCGACAAAGCAGGCGCAGCGAAAGTCACAGCCACAACCGCTGACCACAAAATTGCGCTCGAATAGAACTTCATTGTATTGGCTCCTTGCTCGATGAATTGGTTGCTGCTGCTCGCTCCTCCACCACCGTGGTATGCGCTCCTTGAGCCAGCAGTTCTTTCTTAATGGGCTCGGCGCCGGCGGTCGGCAATGCAAAGATGACGCCGTGCAACGCGCCGTTCTCATCTCGATAGCGAAGCGTCAGAGTGTCGAACTTGGTGCGAAACAATGCCAGAAAGCGCCCCGATCCATAGGGTGCGACCATGCTGAGGTTGCTCACGGTTTTTCCCACCGCTGCTTGTGTGTCTTCGCCGGTGACCACGTCTTCAATGCTGGCTGCGTTCACCTCGGAACTTTTCTTGCCGTAGCTGAAATGCAACTTTCCGCTCTCGACTGTTAGCGTACCTTTGGCGTTGTCTTTGACGCCGGGGAGACCGGTAAGCGCGATAGCATTGTTGGCGGGTTTTGAACTCTGCTGTGCCTTAGCACCGCAAACCGCAAGTCCGGCGAGGGCCAGGGTCATCGCGATTGAGACCCAAAATTTCCTTCGCTTCATATCTCCTCCTTCATCACACAAATTCGATGTCTTCGGGGCGCCCACGAGCACGCGGTTGACTTCACAAATTCGAGAAACGGGGACCTCCTGCCAGGGGCCGGACATCCGCGGTTGCGTTACCCAATTCGCAGATCAAACCCGAACGACTGTCAGGGACGACTTTTGGATACTGTCAAGGTCAACCACTTATTGCGCGGGAGTGTACCACTAGTCCCGCGGCCATCATAGTGGCTCGGTGCGTGCAGTTGGATGGCTTCAAGACCCGGTTCATACCTCAACTGCGAAGGTCGGCTATGCTGCCGGTATGGATGCAATGAGGGGAAAACGACACGTTTGGCGCGGAAAATTCTGGGACGTGGGCTATACTGACTAGCTTTCGAAAATTCGTAGGCGTGGGAGAAGAATGTCGCTTCGCAATCGAGTGGCGCTGGTAACTGGAGGAAGCCGCGGGATCGGGCGCGGAATCGCGACGCGGCTGGGGCAGGATGGCGCGCGAGTGGCTATCGCGTATCGTTCGAACAAGGCTGCCGCGCAGCAAACGTTGCGACAAATCCAAGCGGTGGGCGTGGAATGCGTGGCGGTGGAGACGGATATTTCCGATCCGGCGCGCGCTGGGCAATTGGTGAAGACAGTGGTGGAGCGTTTTGGGCGGCTCGACATCCTGGTAAATAACGTGGGGGATTTTCGCTGGGGCACGGTATCAGAAAGTTCGCTGGAAGACTGGCACGGGATTTTTTCTTCCAATTTGTTTACGGCGCTTTATGTATGCCGGGCGGTGTTGCCGCACATGCGCAAAGGACGCTGGGGACGAATCGTTAATCTGGGCGCGGTAGGAGCGGAACGAGCCTTCGGGCAGGCGAAAATTTCCGCGTATGCGGCGGCCAAGGCGGCAGTAGTAGCCTTGTCGCGTTCCCTGGCCCTGGAAGAAGCAAAAAACGGGATTACAGTTAACGTGGTGAACCCTTCCAGCATTGACGAGAATGAATTGACGTTGAGCGAGGCGCGCAGCATGCGGGACGCGCGGTTTCCCATAGGCCGACCGCCTACCGTGGAAGATGTTGCCGCGACGGTGGCATTCTTTGCTTCCGAGGAAGCTGAATACGTCACCGGACAAGTGATGAACGTCAGCGGCGGGTGGATGCTGTAGTCTCGTAACGAAGTAAATCAATCATGAAAGCACTTACCGCAGCGGAAATGCGCGAGGTCGACCGACAGACCACGGCGCGCTTTGGCATTCCCGGATTACAACTGATGGAGTCAGCAGGGCAGCAGGTTTGTGAGTCGATCCTGCAATGGCTTAGTGGTCGGCGTCCGCCGGAATCGCGGCAGGACTTGAAGATTTCGATCTTGTGTGGGAAAGGCAATAACGGCGGGGACGGGTTGGTGGTGGCGCGTCATTTGAAAGTTACAGGCATCGAGCCGAAGGTTTATTTTTTTGGGGATCCCGCAAAATTGACAGGCGATGCGCGCGAAAATTTTCAGCGCTGGCGTAGTACCGGCGGGGCAGTGAACGTGGTGGACAGCGAGAATGAGTGGCAAAAAGTTACGGGCACGATCGGGAGCTCCGACGTGATTGTCGATGCGTTGCTGGGGACTGGATTGCGTGGGGCGGTTACCGGACTTACCGCCAAAGCTATTACGGCGCTGAATGAGTTTTCGAAGAATGCCACCGCGGCGCGTCCCAGCCTGATTATTGCTGTGGATATGCCCTCGGGACTGCCTTCCGACGGGGAAGCGGCGGAAGGGCCGGTTTTGCGGGCACACGAGACGGTGACGTTCACGGCGCCAAAGATTGGGCAACTGATCAGCGCTGATGCAGCGTGCACTGGCGCCTTGGAGGCGCGGCAAATCGGTTCGCCAGCGGAGTTGGTAGAAGAGCTTGGACAGGGCGAGCTGCGATGGGCTTCGGCCGAGGAATTCGCAGGGTTGCCGTTGGTGCGACCGGCGGATTCGAACAAGGGAACATTTGGTCATGTGCTGTTGGTGACCGGAGCGCTGGGAAAGAGCGGAGCGGCGGTACTTGCTGGGCGTATGGCGGTGCGAGCGGGCGCGGGACTAGTGACAATTGCAACACCCGCAGTGGTTCTTCCGGTTGTGGCCGCGGCGCAACCGGAATATATGACGGTGCCGCTGCAGGCGACACGTGCCGGGACTATCTCGCTAAAAAATGCACAGGGAGCGCGGTGGAAGAAAATCGAGAAAGGCAAGAGTGTCCTGGCGATTGGTCCGGGATTGGGAACTGAAGCCCAAACCCAGCAATGGATTCGAATGATGGTGCGCTCCACGGAGCTGCCGGTGATTCTAGACGCCGATGGTTTGAATGCCTTTGACGGGCGTGCCGACGAGTTGCGGCGGCGGAAGTGCAAATTTCTGGCGATTACGCCTCATCCCGGCGAAATGACGAGGCTGCTGGGTAAATCGATACGCGACATTCAGCGTGACCGGTTGAAGGCTGCTCGGGAAGCGGCCAGGCGATGGAACGCGCACGTGATTTTGAAAGGCTTTCATACACTGATTGCTTCGCCGGACGGAGAAGTTTTTGTAAACACCACCGGGAATGCGGGACTGGCAAAAGGCGGCACTGGGGACGTGCTTACGGGGCTATTGGCGGCGCTTACGGCTCAGTTCAAAACCGGGGGACTGGCTAAGGGTGCTGGCGTTGGGTGTGTATCTGCACGGGCTGGCGGCGGACATTGGCGTGACCAGAATGGATGCCTCCGGTCTGATTGCCGATGATGTGATTTCCTTGATTCCTGAAGCGCGTATGAAACTTCTGCAGGAGCTGCAAAAGATTGGCTGAAGAAGTGATCACGCACTCCGCGGAGGAGACGACAAATTGGGGCGGCAATTTGCCGCGCGATTGAAGGCTCCAATTGTGGTGCTGCTTTCCGGTGAATTGGGCAGCGGCAAAACGACCCTGACCAAGGGCATCGTTTCCGGGCTGGGAGCGGCAAGCGAGGAGGAGGTCACCAGCCCGACATTTACTCTGGTGCACGTTTACGGGGATTCCCAGCGGTCCGCCAGCAAGGTGCATCACGTGGATCTTTATCGCATTGAGAGTTTTCATGACTTCGAAACACTGGGTATGGAAGACGTCTTCGAGCAGCCTGGAGTGTTGATCGTGGAGTGGGCGGAGCGGTTCCCGCTGACGTCGCCGTGGCCCCAAATAACGGTTCGATTAGAGCATCTGGACGGGGACAGGTGGCGGTTGACGGTAATTCCCGAGGCTGACGCCTATTTGTAGCTAACTCTCTGGTTACGCGTAAATCCCACATTCTTGCGGTGCCGGGCCGCCGGGCTAGACTGGAAGCAGTCCCTTCTGGTGGAGTGCATGGCAAACCTGTCACTGATGCCCAGTGCGACGGAAGCGGCGCGAACGGAACTCAAAAGATACAACGTCACCATACCAATGGCGTCGTTATCCATTGGAGTGGATAACATTCACCATGACGTTTTCATGAGTCCGAAATTCGCGCAGGTGGCGCGCGATTATTTGTTTGAGCTGATTCGCCAGAACACCAAGGCTGCGTATTTTCCTGGTATCGAACTGCGAGCCATTCGCGGTCCGGATAGCTCAGCCTACCGCAAACTCCTCGTAGAACTGCTGCAAAGCGCGCTGACCCAGGCCAAATATCACAAAAATATCGAGATGGACCTGCTGTTCCGGTTGACCCTGCTGAAATTCCTGATGGGTGAACTAGGCACTCAATTCGCAAACGTGATTTTGGAAGTGAAGGCCTGGATCCGGCAGCGTGGCGAACATTATGAGCGCAGCCAACAGGCCCACGCCATCAAAGCGCGGCTGTCGGAATTGCAATCAGCGCG
This sequence comes from uncultured Acidobacteriota bacterium, assembly GCA_963705755.1. GTDB lineage: Bacteria > Acidobacteriota > Terriglobia > Acidiferrales > UBA7541 > Acidiferrum. Next base: position 22,012 of record CAVPKZ010000059.1, read on the forward strand.
ACGGGCTGTGCTTCGGGCGGTTGGGCAACAGGTGGCGCAAATCCACATTGATGTCGAAGAGAATGTTATTTCGAAGGCGCGGCGTGCGCTGTTTGGGGATGATTTCGCCCCGCTGTATGACATGTTGAAAAACCGTCTGATTTTTCTGGACGGCGGGAAAGACGATACTTTTTTTCTGGATCACTACGTTCTTTTAGGGAACTACACCCGGGACCCCGACCGCTTCGAGAGTATCGATGCGCTGTTCCTCGAACTGCTGCGTAATGCCGGGCTGGCCATTGAACAGAAGCCCGCGCACATGGAAGCGAAGAAGGAACTCGAACAACTGCTGGAGCAAGAGCAAACGACGCGGAATGATCTCAGCAGTCTGGAGCTGCAAGCTGGAGCGCTGCGTAAAAAACTGGAGCGTGGCGATGGCTTCATGACCAAGTTGCTGGGCTCCGCCGATCCCTCAAACTTGCGAGCATCTCTAACCGACGTTGAGTCGCGACTGAAACATCAGGAAGGGAAGCTGGAGCAAATGGCTCCCAAAATCGACGCGGCCAAGCAGCAGGTTGATTTTTGGGATAAGGAATTTCAGGGCGACTTGGGCGATTACCTGAATAATCCGGAAAACGCCAAGTTGCTATTTGATGCATCCGCTGCACGGGATGGGGATGCCGCGGAACGAGCGCGGTTGCTCTCCAAGCTGGTGAGCCGACTGGAAGAGCAGGACATTCTTTATCAGATCTTGGCGGGGTACGAGATTCGCTCGCTGGTCTCCGATTACAGTCCTCCGGTGCACTTGCAGCAACTGCGCAAGGCGGTGGTGTCCAAGGAAGAGTTACAGCGGGTGGAACAGGTTTTGAAACATGTTCCGGCGCGCAAGCTTTCGCTGAAGCCGATCGAGGACCTGTCCAGGAAAATCCATCGCTACTCCCGGGAGGAAGTGCACGCGCTGGTGCTGAAATTTGCAGGCGATTTTATGCGCTTGCGCCGCGATCTGCGCAATGCGGAACATTTGACCACCTGCATGGAGCGCATTCACCCGGTAACGACCGAGCAAATACGGGAATTATCGCGTTTGAATAACAAGCTGTACGAATTCTTGCTGCAGGAAGAAGAGAAACCCAAGGCTGATCATGTGGTTTCGCACGTGATCATTAAAGCGGATGTGCGCGGATCGACAAAGATGACCCAGGATTTGTTGGCGCGGGGGCTAAGCCCGGCTTCGCACTTCAGCTTGAATCTGCACGAGCCGGTGAAAAAATTGTTGGACCGTTATGCGGCGAAAAAAGTGTTCATTGAAGGCGACGCAATTGTGTTGGCGATATTCGAAACCGAAGCGACGTTGACGTACGCGCGCGCGGTGGCCAAAGCGTGCATTCTGTCGCGGCAGATCCTATCGGTCTGCGGCACGTACAACGAGCGCGCGGCTGCCAATGATTTGCCGGCCATTGAACTTGGTCTGGGCGTGGCATTTCAGGGGTCGGCGCCTACGTACTGGACAGACGGGGATTCAAAAATAATGATTTCCAAGGCGCTGAATCTGTCCGACCGCTTGTCGGGATGCGCGAAATTGGCGAAGCGGCTGCTTACCAATCAACCTTCTGATTTTTCGTTATTTCAATTTTTAACCGCCGTGGAAGGCGCTTCTTCTGAAGAGCTGGATGAATTTCTGGTGCGCTACAACATGAATGGCATCGAGCTGAACGATGAGGGCTTTCAGAAACTGAGCGAAGAAATATCGCTTGATTCGATCGAGACCAAGCTGGAAATGCCGTGGGGAAAAGAGAACGTGACGCTGTTTTTTGGCGAGGTACCGATGGGGGAGTCGGTGGAATTGCTGGTGCTGCGCAAGGGATTCGCGCGGCAACTGTTGGCGGATGGAAAAGTCGGTGGGGTGTCCTCGCATCCTTATTATGAGGTGTGCACCAGCGCGGACCTGTATGAACTGGTTGCGGCTCTGTTGCGCAGCCAGGTCGCGGCAGTCGGAGAAATCGAAAATTAGCCTGCTCGCCATTGCTCTTTCAGGTGAGCACGTTTTTTAACTAGAAGTTATCTCATAAACACATTCAAGCCGCAGAGCGGTTGAAAGTTATGGCAAAGAGCGTAAATCGAGAACATGGATCTAACCGATGCCCAATGGGCGGTTCTCGAACCGTTGTTTCGTCCCAAACGACGAGCCGATGGGCGAGGGCGACCGTGGCAGGACACGGGTGCGGTGCTAAACGGGGTCTTTTGGGTTCTACGCACAGGTGCTCCTTGGCACGACCTGCCGTCTCGCTATCCGTCTTATCAAACCTGTCATCGGCGTTTCCAACATTGGCAGCGCGGCGGGCTGCTGACGCGCTTGCTGCAAAAACTGGCCGAAGATTTACGAGACCGAGGGAAGCTCGATCTGAGCGAATCCTTCATCGACGCCAGCTTCAGCGGCGCGAAAAAAGGGGCTCTAGTGTCGGCCCTACAAAACGGGGCAAAGGCAGCAAAATCATGGCAATCGCAGACGGCCATGGTTTTCCTCTCGCCGTGTACGTGGCCAGCGCTTCGCCTCATGAAACAAAGCTCGTCGAACCCACGCTCGACCAGCGATTCCTTGCCGAAACCCCGGAACGCATGATCGGCGACCGCGCTTACGACAGCGATCCCCTGGATCAGCGCATCCACGAACGATACGGAGTGCAACTCATCGCGCCCCACAAATTCGTGCGCGTCAAAGTGGCGACGCAGGACGGGCGTATTCTGCGCCGCTACCGGCGTCGCTGGAAAGTGGAGCGCCTGTTCGCCTGGCTTCATAACTTTCGTCGCACCGTCATTCGCTGGGAATACTACCCAGAAAATTTCCTCGGGATGGTTCAACTCGCTTGCGCCATCATCCTCCTGAGGCATTTATGAGATGGCTTCTAGCTAAATACCCGCAAAACATTTTAGAAAGCTGTCGAGGGCGTGGCAGAATGTGCCATGGCTTTGGCCGATATTTACCTGGCACTAATGGGTGTGGCGCCGCAGGGCGTTGCGCACAACGTGCGACATTGGATCGCGCAGTTGGGTGGCGTGGGACTCATACCGCTGGGGCTTCTGGATGCTTCGTTGGTGCCGATTCCGGGGAGCATGGACGTACTGACCATCGTGCTGGCGGCGCGCGATTCGAAGTGGTGGTTTTACTATGCAGGCATGGCCACGCTGGGCTCGGTGATCGGCGCGCTGGTGACGTTTCGTCTGGCGCGCAAAGGCGGCAAAGAAACATTAAAGAGAAAAGTTTCGGCGGCGCGAGCGGAAAGAATTATCGAAATTTTCTCGCGCTGGGGATTCTGGTCCATTGCGATAGCGGCGTTGCTGCCCCCGCCAATCCCTATGGTGCCTTTCGTGATCGCCGCGGGAGCAACACAATATTCCACGCAGAAATTTCTGATAGCGCTGACGCTGGGGCGGGTGATTCGATATTCCTTCCTGGCGTTGCTGGCCGCGCATTATGGCCGGCAAATCATAAATTTCATAGCACATCCTGCGCATCCGTCTCTGTACGTAGCCTTCGGAGTGGCGGTGATTGCCGGGGTGATTACGTTTGTAGTGCTGTCAGCGCGAAAAAAGAAACGCGTGCACGCTTAGAGTTACAAGCCGTTGCTCGCAGATTCACCAAATTCCAAAGACAAATGCGTTGTGCGCCGCGGCGCCTGCGAACTGGGTCGCCATGCGCGAAACTGTAGTTCCCATCTATGAATTAGCATCAGTAAATCACCTTGTAAGTCAGCGAGTTCATCGGACCCCCAATCGTGGTGGTCTATAATCCATGCGGAGGCGAAAATGGTCCGGTGACTGTCGCGGCCTTCAAAGCCGCCGATTCGGCCCTTCGCGGATCGAATGGTGGGTTCGACTCCCACACGCCTCCGCCACATCTGGGTCGTACTCAAATGCGTTCATTTTAAAGTTTTCTAGTGAGCGTGCGTGGCAGCGTCCTCGATCAGCGCTGCGACCTCCTTTGGCCGGGAGGCGTAAACCGCATGGCTCGCGCCCTCGGCTTCTTTCGTGTGGCTCTTGGCTCGCGTCGCGTACCAGCGTTCGAGGTCGGGGTTGATGGTTCGATCTTGCGTTGCTACCAACATCCAGCTTGGTTTGGTTCGCCACGCAGCCGCGGTGATAACTGCTTTGAAATTGTCGGCAAAGTTCGGCACCTGCGAGCGTGCCATGAAGGCGGCCTGCTCAGCAGGAAGGTCGGCCGCGAAGAGCTCATGAAACTGCGCTGGGTCGAGGTACGTGAAACCGTCAGCGGTTTTCTTTATCGCGCCGGATTTGCTCAGGTCGCTGGGAAATCGCTTTCCGTCGTCGGCTTCATTCTCTCCAGCGTCTGGCATGTGAGCCGCGATGTACACCAAACCGGCTACGGAGGGATCCGTCCCGGCTTCCGTAATTACAGCTCCGCCATAGCTATGCGCGACAAGGATGCACGGTCCATCTTGTATAGCGAGGACGCGCTTCGTGGCAGCCACATCTTCTTTAAAGGAAGTCTCCGGCTCTTGAACGATGCTGACGTCGTAGCCGTCTTTGAGCAGAATGTCGTAGACACCTTTCCAGCCCGAACCATCCGCCCACGCGCCGTGAACCAGAACAACATTGCGAATGCGACGCTGTTCATTTTGCGCTGGGAGAGCACAGCACGTTAACAGAAATAAAATGGTGAAAATGGAGTAAGAGATTCCTCGCGTTACGCCCCTGGCTTTAGTTGAATCACTCATTTGTCGCTCCTTTTTACCGAATAGATTTGCGTCATAGGGTACCTCCGAACAGCTAACTAAAGGTATGGCTGGCCTTGGCGAACGGAATCTAATGAGACTTCTTTGACACACGAGCGACCAACTCGTCCAATCTCGAAAGCAGGAGCTTTAGGATGGGAGACTGGTTCGACTTTTTGTAGCCGAGGACCAGATCGACAGTTGGCGTATCTCCTTTGAGAGGGCGACTCGTTACAGACGGAGGCAGAAAGTTCTGTGCGTAAGCAGGTAACAGCCCTAGGCGCCCGTCGACGCTATTAAAGACATCCCATGACGACGTGGTCCACCTCGTGTTGCCGGCGTGATATTTAACGCCAGACGCTTCAGGTGATTGTCGATCACCGCACGCAGCACAGGAGCTGTGTCCGACACTCCCACGAAGATCTCGCCCACGAAATCCCTCGGACTGATGGCTTTGAGCGCAGCGAGACGGTGGTCACTCGGCAAGATCACCACCAAGGGCTCCTTCACGAGAGGACGTAACGCTAACTCCGGCACGCCTTGTTCGCGTCGAAGAAAAGCGGCATCGAGTTTCCTTTCGAAAGAGCGTCGGCAAGCTGCGGCGAGAGTTGACTCGATATCATTACGTCGATGTTAGGCAGTTCGTCGCGCAAGATCCGCAAGGCTTCGGGCATCCACGTCAATTCGTGTCCGGTAAGAAATCCGATGGTGAAGCAAGGCTTGGCGGGATGAGCGACGCGGCGTGCAGCTTCGGCTGCCGCTTCAACCTGCGAAAGCACTGAGCGGGCGTGATCGAGAAAGGCTCGACCCGCCGGTGTCAGTTCGATGCCGCGAGCGCGGCGCGTCAGGAGTCGGGCGCCAAATTCGTCCTCAAGATCTCGAATCTGGCGACTCAAAGAAGGTTGTGAGGTGTGCAATTCTCGCTCTGCTGCCACCGTAAGACTTCCCGCCTCGGCAACCGCCACAAAATACCGAAGGTGTCGTAATTCCATTTCCAGCTCCCATGCTTGTGAAGCATTGCTTCCAGCTTAACAAAGTATGCTTCAACTCTTTACTACGAGACTAACTGGCGCAATCTAATGTGGTGAGGCGAGGCTTTGGATGCGTCGGGTGAGGAACAGAATTTGGACTCATGCCTGATAAGCATATGTTTTACAGTTCGCCATGACTGAGCGAAAGGAGAAGAACAATGTAGAAGAAACTGGAAGGAAAGATTGCACTCATCACCGGCGGTTCGCGCGGCATTGGCGCTGCAATCGCCAAGCGCTGGCCGCGGATGGGGCGAACGTGGCCTTTACGTATACGAAAGGCGCGGACGCGGCCGCGTCGGTCGTCAAGGCAGATTGAACACGCCGGCGGAAAGGCGATCGCGATTCAGGCGGATGCCGCCGATGCCGACGCCGTCAAAGCCGCGGTCGAAAAGACCGTCGCAACATTCGGCCGGCTCGACGTGCTTGTGAACAATGCTGGCACCGCCATTCCGAAACCGTTCGAGGAGGCGACGCTGGAAGAGATGGATCGCGTAATCAACATCAACGTCCGCGGCGTATTCGTTGCGACGCAGGCGGCGCTGAAACACATGAAGAGCGGCGGTCGCATCATCATGATCGGTTCGTCCGTGGGTGAACGCGTCGCGGCGCCCGGGCTTGTGCCCTACTCGGGCACGAAGGGAGCCGTCAAGATGTTCACTCAGGCGCTGCCCAGAGAGATCGGGAGCCGGGGCATCACGGTCAACAATGTCCAGCCGGGTCCGATCGACACGGAATTGAATCCCGCCTCGGGCGATTGGGCGGTGCCGCAGAAGGCCGCCACAGCACTCAACCGCTACGGGCACGTTGACGAAATCGCCGCGATGGTGGCGTTTGTCGCCGGTCCGGAGTCCTCGTACATACCGGCGCGAATCTTACCGTGGATGGCGGAATGAACGCCTGAACTGACACCATACTGCCTTCGATTCAGAGCTTGCGGACGACCTTCATGAAGTTGTCCACTTTTCAAACGCATTCCGCATGGAGGCTCGACATCGCAGGCGTGAGCGGCAAACGCTGCACTTTGAAATGGTACGCCATTCGGAGATGGAAGGGCGCTAGCGTGGTCTACGAGCACCTCTACGATCATCAGCAGATCGGCGCACCGTTGACTTTAGAGGGCTTGAATTCGGATTGGGGTCGATCGGACAGCGAGTTTCGATTACCGTCCTAAGGCCTCGGAGATGAAGAATGAATCGGACTCAACCCCGATTATTAAAGACTGGAGAAAACAAAAATGGCTAGAGAGAACCGGGAGAAAAACAAGGCACTGGTGCTCAGGACTTTCGACACGCTTTTCAACAAGCGCGACTACACAGCGGCGGAGCGATTCTGGTCACCGAAATACATTCAACATAGCGCTCATATTGCTCCTGGTCGGGAGGGTTTGTTTGACCTGATAAAGAGCCTTCCTCCAACACTGAAATACGAGCGGGAATCATCATGGCCGAAGGTAATTTCGTCATCGTACACGGCCGATTTAGTGATTTCGGGCTCCCTGTGAATTGGATTGCCGCGGATATTGTGCGCATTGAGGACGGAATCCCTGTCGAACATTGGGACGTGATCCAAGACGAAGCCACAGAAGAGCAATCGAAGAGTGGCGCTCCCATGTTCGGAAACAATTTCCCAAAATACAAATGATTGAAGAGAGATAAAACCATGGAAAACCAAAGCTCTTACGTAGCTCTCGGCCTGAAGGTGTGGAAGGCGCAAATCGAGCGGGCAGACAAGCTTTTTGGAGGCCTCTTCACGCGCATTGTGGACGCTAACCCAGAGTCGTTGCCGCGTGGCAGCTTCGTCACCATTCGCGGCCAGCCGCAAACGATGCGCAGCTCTTACCTCGGTTTGCTGGGTCGTCCAGCAAGGGCGATTTCATCCTCGGGGCCGCGACTGGCACATGTTAGCTCAGTGATCCGTTGGCGCCGGCTGTCCACCGTGCCCCAGTCGCCGCCTCTATCTTCGAGGTCATCCTACTTTCGGAACTCCACCATAAATGTCTTTCGGCAATTACGGGCACCGCAGCGGCAGGGAACGCGTCGCAATTTTATGGAATATTTGTAATCCATGGTCAACTCTTCGCCCGATCGGATCTTTCGTCGGCTACAGAAAAACAGGTGGCCTGGGGTTCGTTTCGGCTTCAAGTTGGGCTCGCAGCTATGGTTGACATACTCCGCGCCACTTCCGCCGATTCTTCCGTCAACTACATAGCCGCGTTTCAAATCAGCTAGATAAATCGATTTTTCAAATGGGACCCGAGACGCCTTTGCCCAGCTCATCCGTTTGCCGGTGTACTCAATCACTGTCCGGCTGGCCGGAATATCCTCCAAGGCATACACACCAAAACAGTGAATTCCGGAGAGGGCTGTACGCAAACGGTAGCGTGTATATTTTGAATTGATGCGGGGAACGCCCTGCGTTTCTTGTTCATACCCGTCCGGCTCAAACTCGAATCATGCTGATTCGCGAGCTAGTGTTGTGTATCATAAATGTCTTTACTAATAGACAGAGTTGCGGCATACTCTGCATCATGCCGCTACCCCCTGCTCCTGCACTCCGACTGAGTCCATCGCAACACCAGGAACTGATGAAAATCACTAACCATCCCAGCACCCCGCAAGCCATCGTGCTCCGTTGCCGTGTGGTGTTGGGCGCGGCCCAGGGAATTGCCAATAACGAGTTGGCCCGACAACTTTCCACTAGCTTGCCCACCGTACTGCTCTGGCGCCGTCGCTTTCAACAACAAGGATGGCTCGCCATCCTCGAGGACCAGCATCGCTCGGGACGTCCCCGCTCTCTCACTCCAGAAAAGGAAGCTGTGATTGTGGAGGCCACCCGAAACACCAAGCCCCACAATGCCACCCACTGGAGCGTGCGCAGCATGGCCCGGTCCCAGGGAGTGAGCTCCGCCACCATCCAGCGCATCTGGAAGGCGTATCACTTGCAGCCGCACCGCGTCGAACACTTTAAGTTCAGCACCGATCCCGAATTTGTCCGCCAGGTCCGCGACATCGTCGGCTTATATCTGCATCCTCCGGATCGAGCTGTGGTATTCAGCCTCGACGAAAAGAGCCAGATCCAGGCTCTGGATCGCACCCAACCCATTCTGCCGTTACGCCGGGACTGCCCGAGCGACAGACCCATGATTACGAACGCCATGGAACGACCACTCTGTTCGCGGTCCTGAACGTCTTAGAGGGAACTGTGATTGGACCCTGCCAGCCCAGGCACCGTCACCAAGAGTCCGCACTTTCCTCGAGCGCTTAGATGCATCCCTGACAGATCCAGAGCAGAAGGTGCACATCATCCTGGACAATTACCGAACAAACAAGCACCCCGAGGTGAAAAAGTGGTTCGCTGCCCATCCCCGCTATCACCTTCACTTCACTCCCACCGGATCATCCTGGTTGAATCAGATTGAACGTTGGTTTGCAGAAATTACTGCCAAGCGGATTCGCCGTGGCACCGTTCGCAGCGTCAAAGAACTCACTCGGGCCATCGAGTCCTATATCCACGATCACAACAGAAATCCGAAGCCTTTCGTTTGGACCGCTACGGCACGTTCTATCCTGCGAAAGGTCAAGAATTATAAAGAGACTTTAGAGACGGCACACTAGCTCACGATATAGCGCAGGATCTTGTGGCATTTTCTAGCGCCGCACGCGCATGGCACCGCCCGGGCCTTGATCGGATGGCTGAAGTACGCGGTGAGTTCCTGGTCCGCGGGAATTCGGCGGACGCTATAGAAGAACAAGCGCCCGCGCCTGCGCCGCCACGTCAAATTAGGATTACATCCGTGATTGATAAACTCCGCTCCGCTACCGCCGACGCTTCCATTAATCACCGGACTGTTGCCATGGCGAATCATATAGTCGTCGTGGGGGGGCTTGAGTAGGAGGGCCTGATCCGGGCTGAGCCGCCTCCCGGTGTACTCAATGACCTGGCGCCCGCTAGGGATGTCTTCGCAGGCGAATACGCCATATCCGTGAATTGGAGACTTACCGATCCGCAGGCCATAAGGCGCTGAAGCGTGCCTTATGAGCCCGCAGGACGGCGAACGCTGTTCATGTTTTGCTACTACAGCGCGCTGTACTTCCTGGTAAGGGGCTTGGTAGCTTCCAGCTTCTTGGCCTTCTTGAGCGACTTCGTATTCTTACTCTTTTTCGTGTTTTTGCTTGCCATTTCGTTCCTCTTTTCAGTTCGAGCTATTTTGACTACAACCAGAGACCACATCTTTAATAAATTGGAGACCCACCGGGGCCTATTGCGATACCTTGATTTTCGAATAATTGAAGCTGACGAGGGGCTTGGTAGCTTCCAACTTCTTGGCCTTTTTGAGCGACTTTGTCTTTTTGTTTGCCATTTTTTCTACTCTTCTCAGTACCGCCGGACGTTATTTCTTAATGGGGGAGATTTGCAAGAACGAGTCAAATGCCAGCGGCTTGGTTGGTTCCAACTTCTTGGCCTTGTGTAGCACCTTGCTCATGTTGGTCTTTTTCGGTGTCGTTTTCTTGATCGCCATTTTCTTCCTCTTTTCAGCTCCATCTAATTTGATTAGAACCACCTCTTTAAAAGATGGGGACCCACCGATTCGCAAACTCTAAGACGAGAAACTTACCTTTGTGGTACATCTTCAATCGTACGAAAGCGGCTTGAGCCAACTTCTTCACCTCTTTGAGCTACTTGGTCTTCTTATTTGCGACCTACTCCTCTTCCGCTCCCGCCGACTGTTATTGGCTACTTACGCCGTCGAGTTTCCACGTCACTAACAGCGGCTTGGTTGCTTCAATTTTCTTAGCCTTGTGCAGCACCTTGCTCTTGTTGGTCTTTTTCGGTGTCATTTTTTTGGTTGCCATTTTTATTCCTCTCTTCAGTCTGATTATTCACTGGTTACCGGACCCGGTACCTTTATCACTGCTCACTTTTATGCATTTCACGCGCCAAGGTCGCAGGATTCCGCGATTCGTTCAAGTGATTCTTTTTGCAGCAGATCCAAGAGCAAGCGCCGCTCACTCACCCACATTGGGCGGGTCCAGCGTTGACCCAGTCAACTGGCGATGAATAATTCAGCACCAACGGAACGGTAAACCGCGAATTGCGCGTCTTCCGGCGATCTCCAGAAAAAAAGGCTACGGTGCCAAGCAACCAATGCTGCTGGCCGTTTGTTGAGTTTTTCACCCAAGGTTGAACCATTCAGCGTGAATGTCTCTGGCGTTCGACACACACAAACTTTTTTCCCCGCGTATCCACTTTGAAAGACGCCACTTGGCATTTCAAAGTTGGCACGTTTGATGTTGGCCAGTAATTTGCAGCACTAAGGCCAGCGATCATCAACACCATCCCGGGAGCTCGGCGGTAATAGAGTTCAGCATGCGAGTTAGCGGCGAGTAGGACGCCCAAGGGAGTTGGCGATGAGCGCAATCTGACGGGCGGATGCCTTCCCCGGCCGCAGTGTAAACGTACAGGAGATAAGCCAATGGCAACGAAATCAAGTACCACTAAGAAGCGCAAGCAGACCAAGTCGCTCCACAAGGCCAAGAAGCTCGAACCGACCAAGGCATTGATTAAAAAGTATTCGTAGGGCCTCGTCGCAGATGATCGGCAACACTGCGTAAGGGCTAAAAGTAACTCGACCGGGGCGAAGATTTAATGATCACGCAAACGAATAGAGAAGGGAGATAACCAGATGGCCAAGAACGCTAAAGCACCCGCAAAGAAAAAGAAACTGAACCGCGGCAAAGCCTTGAAAGAGGTTAAACCGCTGCTGAATCCCCAGCCTCTTCCGCCGCGATGGGGTAAATTCTAATACTCTGCGGAGGGTGTGGATGCCTTCCGGCAGCTTGCGATTTGGCAAGCTACTGGGAGGCATCGTTTTTTATTAACTTACAATGCTTCGCTCATTCCCTATCGTGCCGAGGTATTCGTAGTGGTCCATTGCTCTCGCTGACGGTCGCCGGCGACCCTGATGCTGATCGAACCCACGCGATTAGAGTCGTGAAAGGGCAGTGGCCTCATCCGGAACCAGGTCTAGTACCGTGTCCAGCCGCACCATCTTCAACAACATGCGTACGCGATGATTGGCGCTAAAGAACGTCGACTTACCGCCTGCGCGACTGACGCTGACGAAGGAGCGCATCAAAACTCCGATACCGGAGCTGTCCAGATCAGTCAGGTTGGCTAAATTAAAGGCTACTCGATTAAAGCCGCCGTCAATCAGCTGCTGGAGCGGCCCGCGGATGCTGTCCTCAGATTCGCCCAGGCGCAGTGACCCGTCCAGGTCCAGAATGGTAACTCGTCCAGCCCTGCGAATGCCTACCTTCACGCGGGCCTCCTAAAAGAGAAGCAAACGCTACCGGAAAACCGAGCTCCAAACAAGCGGGAACCGATATTTTGTGAAGTAGCCCTCTTCCATGCCACGCCACCTCCTTTTTGCGCTGGAACCGGTTTCCATGCCGTCTCGTGTGTGATATCTTCCCGCCCAAGAAGCGTAGCGGCCGCCCGTTCAAAAACGCAATGGACATCCATTCAGCGCCATTCGAAATCGCCAGCATTTCGCTGGCCTGCCGTGACCGGCAAACCCTGTTGAAAACCTTCGCGGTTCGCCTCGGTACCATGCTGGGAGCGCGGAGTTTTGTTGTGGTTGGCTCTTCCAGATTCCGCAGAGTTGGTCTGCCAGGCTAGTTGGTTCGAGGCCGGTGAAAAATTCACGCCAGTGCAAGAGCCCGCCACCGAAGGAATGCTGGCCGAGGTTCTCGAATCGGGAGTCACTCGCCGGGTAGGGAAGCAGGAACTCGACACCGTTGAATTCGCCCACCTGGAAGAGACCGGACGACTTCGCGTCAAATCGGCGCTGTACGGAATTATTTCAGGGGACGTCAGCCCCGTGGGCATCGTTGAATTACTCAACAAGCGAGGCCGGGACTTCTCGCCGGAAGAAGCCATGGTGGTTGAAGGTGCCGGTCGTTTGCTGGGGCAAGCCATCGCAAGTTTGCGCTCCCTGGATTCGGAACGCAGTTCGACGCTGTCCACCATCGAACGACTCACTGCGCTGTACGATCTGGGCCGCACTTTCACTTCGACCCTGGAAATCGGCGAACTGCTACCCATCGTTGCTGCCAAGGTGCGCGACAATGTGGGCGCTGAAGTCTGCAACCTTTGGCTGGTCGATGCTCGCGCCAATGAACTTTACCTGGCCCAACAAGCCGGAGAAGACCTTTCGGTAAATGAGCAGACCCGCCATCCTCTAACCGAAGGTCTCCTGGGTGATATGGCGCATCAAGCCAATCCTCGCCTGATTACCGAACCCCTCGAAGAACCGGACCTCAGCAAGCGCCAGGAAATAAATGCGGAGTTCAAAATAATCTCGTGGATGGGTGCCCCGTTGAGAAAAGGCGAGGAGGTGCTCGGGGTCCTGGAGTTAATCAACAAGCCAGATCAAACTCCGTTTGACGAAGATGATCTCTTCTTTCTTTCTACTGTCGCGGAGCAGGCTGCTGTAGCGATTCATAACGCCAGGCTTCTGGAATCCGAGCGGCGCATGGACGCGCTAGGCGCCCTACTGAAAATTTCTCAACAAATTACCTCCACGCTCGATCTCGACCACGTATTGATGACCGTCGTGAATCAAGCCGCGACCGTCCTGCCGTTCGACCGTTGCGTGATGGGCTTTTTCGACCGTGGCCGCTTTGTACTAGGTGCGGTATCCGGAGAAGAGGAACTCCCCAAAACGCGGGAAATGGATGAGCTACGAGAGCAAATGGAGTGGGTTGCCAGCCAGCCAGATTCGGTCTCTGCCAATCTCAATGATGGCGAATGGCATCTGCAACCAGACCAGGCTCACGGCAAACTCGTTTCCTTCCTGGAAGCCCACGGTTACCAAGGTTTTCGCGGTCTGGCCTTGCACGATGAACAGGGAAAACTCGGAGCCATCGGGCTGCTGAATAGTGAACCCAATTTCCTAAACGAAAGCCACACCGAATTGCTGACCATTCTGGCCAATCAGACCACGGTAGCTATCCGCAATGCGCAGCTCTACCAACAAGTGCCGTTGGCCAACATCTTACGGCCGCTATCGCAGCGAAAAAAGAAGCTGCTCTCCGCTGTCCCTCAAGGGCGCTGGGTGAAGTATGCAGAGCGGTTGGGTGTCACCGCGCTGATTCTTACCTTCGTACCTTGGCCCCTGCGCGTGGAAACAAATGCGACCGTAGTTCCGGCGGAGCGCCGAATTGTCAGTTCCATGGACGGCGGAGTTGTAAAGCGCGTCTATGTTCGCGAAGGGGATTTCGTGGAGGCCGGGGAGACCTTGTCTTTGCTGGCGAACGAAGAGCACCGCGTGAAGCTAGTAGAGGCCGAAGCAGCCATGGGGGCCGCCGGTCACGACTTGGCGCAGGCGGAATTTCGCAATGACCCCTTCGCGGCCGGGCAAGCGAAGATTCGCGCAGACATGCATGCCGCTGAAGTGCAGTTTGAGCAGCAGCGCCTAGCCGGTTCTGAGTTGCGGGCGCCCATCGCCGGAATGGTGGTTACTCCCAAGGTGGAAGAACGCACTGGCACGATGCTCAAACCCGGTGAAGGTTTCTGCGAAATCGTGGCTCAAGATGAATTGGCGGCGGACATGAGCGTGCCAGAGACGGACTTGGCACTGCTTAAGCCGGGAGACCGAGTTGCCTTGAAATTTAATGCCCGGCCGATGACCACCTTTCATGGAAGGGTCGACCGCATAGGTGCACAAACGCGGACGGAGGAGGGCGAGCAATACTTTGTAGTCCGCGCGGTTTTTCAGAACCAAGGTGGGTCGGCGCGCGATGGCATGCTCGGCAAAGCTAAGATCAGCGGCGACGGGGGATGGTTTCACAGCGGGTGGTATCCCGTCGGCTATGTTTTGCTGCGTTCGCCAGTACGTTGGCTATGGCGTAATTCCTGGAGCTGGGTGCCATGATGAGAAAGACAACCGTAACGAAATTGAGGCGATGGTCGCTTCTCGCTGGCATTGCGGCCAGTGCCGTTGCTTGTGGGAATAACCGCCCAGATGCCGTATTGGCTCACGATCCGCCAGAGGCAACCAAGCACGTTGCGGTAGCAGCCGCATCGCCATCAGAGCCAACCGCGGTTGCTGGTGGAACCAGCATCTTGAGTGTCCTTTCCGTCGAACATCAGGTAGACGTCTCCAGCGAGCGAGACGGCATAGTCATTAAGATCGCCGGCGAGGAAGGTAACACCATAAAGGCTGGTGAAACTTTGGGGCAGCTGGATGATCGCAGCCTGCAAATGGAATTGATCAAGGCCCGCGATGATCTGGAAGTCTCGAAAAATAACGTGAAATTCAAAGAGGCGGAACTCAAAGCCAAAAATGCCGCCTATCGCCGCCAGCAACAGCTGAGAGAAGTGGGGCTTTCGAGCCAAGCGGATCTGGAAGTTGCCGAATTTCAGGCCAAAGGTGCTGAATATGACTTGCACGGGTGGGAGGCGCTGATCGAGGGCGGCCAGGCAGAGATTCAGCGAATACAAATCCAGATCGAGCAGATGCGTCTGCACGCGCCATTCTCGGGAGTAATCGTCCGCCGTTACGTCCGGGAAGGCCAGGCGGTGGCCAAAGGCGACAAGTGTTTCCGCGTAAGTCAGCTCGGGCCTTTACAAGTGCAATTTCAAATTCCCGGATCCTCCGGCGGACGCCCGGAGATCGGCCAGGCCGTCCGGCTTGAACTTGTAGGATTCTCAAAGCAGCCACTGACCGCCCGCGTTCTAAAAATAAGTCCGACCGTGGAGCCTGGTAGCGATAGCTATAACGTCTTGGCACAATTGAACAGCCCACCATCTCCCGACGTGCGTCCCGGAATGGCCGTGCGAATAGACTGGCCATCGACACCGAAGCCTAGGTAGCACCGCCGATGCGCTACGGTCCCACCAGCCTCCAGGTTTCCAGCATTCTCTCCAAGGGGCTTCGTCGTCCCAAGTTGCGCTCCGACTTGCGCATCGCGGAACAAATTGTTGGTGGCGAGACCAGCTTCGTCATCAAAGTCGCGGAGACCAATTCCTACCATCGCTATGGAACCTCCGAATATGAGCTCTTAACGTTGTGCGACGGCACCAAAACCCCTAAAGAAATCGCCGCCGAGTTTAATTTGCGGCACCCCGAAGAAGTACTTCAGGAAGTGGAAACCCTGGAATTTCTCGACGGAATCGATCCGGCTATGTGGGAAAGGTCCCTTGGCGAGAAAAATCTTGCGGTGCTCGCGCGCATCCGGGATGAAAGAAAAAGCCGCGTCGATCAATCCAACATTCTGTATATGAGCTTCAAAGCCTGGGATCCGGACAAAGTGCTAACAAAACTGGACCCCTATCTGAGCTGGATGTTTACTCCCGGTTTCGTAATTTTTTCCATCCTTCTGTTTATAACCACATTGTATCTGGTCGCCGGCGATTGGAATCATGTTCAGACCGACACCCAAGCCTTTTATTCCTTTAAAGGTAAAACTGCTTACGACATCTGGATCTTCTGGTTCTTGCTTATGGCCATCGGCGCCATTCATGAATTTGGCCATGGGCTGACCTGCAAACATTTTGGGGGCGAAGTACATCAGATGGGCTTTCTGCTGATTTATTTCACTCCTGCTTTCTATACCGACACCACCGACATTCTGCTTTTTGACCGCACCAGTCGGCGTCAGTGGGTGATCTTTGCCGGCATGTGGATCGAATTAGTGGTCTGCGGCTTGTGCACGCTGCTCTGGCATTTCAGCGTCCCAGGAACTTTTGTGAATGACTTGGCTTACAAAGCCATGCTGCTTAGCGGAATCGAAGGCACATTATTTAATCTGGACCCCCTGATCAAAGCCGATGGCTACTACGCTCTCTCGCAATATCTCGGAGTAGACAACCTGCGCGAAGATTCCTTCGCCTATCTGCGTGCCTGGGCGCGACAGAATTTACTCTTCCAGGAAGTTGAACTACCAACGGCGAGCCGCCGGAACCGCCGCATCTATTTGATTTACGGCACCATTGCGCTTATTTACAGCGTGGCCATGCTGGCGCTATCCATTTTTTTCTTGAGGAACGTCCTCGTTGACAAGCTGGGCAGCTGGGGTTACCCAGCCACCTTCATCGTGGCTTTTCTTATTCTTCGGCGCACGCTGCGCAAAGGTTCTGTAAAATTACGCGCTTGGTTTGTTGGCAAGAAGGAGGCGTACATGGCTTGGAAGAGTACCCGCACCCAGCAGGCCGGCGCCATCGCCGTGCTGCTACTGCTTTTTATTCCGCCCGTCCCATCCAGGTTTTCCTCCGATTTAGTTCTGGAGCCACAGCAAACCATCAAAGTCCGGCCGGCAGTTTCCGGCATGGTTCGCCAAGTCGCGGTCCACCCTGGGGACGTGGTCTCTGACGGTCAGGTTCTAGCCGAACTCGGCAATCCGGAGTTGCAGACGCAAGAGCGCATACTCACCCAACAACTAACGTTAGCGGAGAGCAGTTTTCGAGATGCCCAGAGCCGGTCTGATCGAGAGAGCGTGAGCGGTCCCGGAGGCGAGCGCCAACGGTTGAGAAGGGAATTGGAGATTGCACAGGAGAAAGTTGGCGCCTTGCAGATTCGAGCGCCACTCGCCGGTATATTGAAAACCCCGGATATTCAACAAAAGGTAGGAGAATTTTTGAACGCCGGAGACGAGTTTTGCGAGATCGTGAATCGCAGCGCGATGAAAGCCAGGATACTCGTTCGGGACTCCGATCTTGAACAAGTTCACTTGGGTTCTCGAGTCACTTTTAAGGTGCAGCCGTTTCCCTTTCGGACTTATTCCGGACGCGTAGAACAAATATTGCCCGCTGCTTCTGCCGATCGCCCGATCACCGAAACACAGAGACTTGTGCGCTTAGGGCAGGATCTGACCAATCATTTTGTGGTGCTGATGGTGTTCCCCAACTCCGACGGCTCGCTGCTCGAGGGCATGACCGGTACTGCCAAAATCTCTGGCAAAAGCACCCCGGTAGGCTTCCGCGTCGGCAGGGCCTTGTGGCGCTGGATGCACTCCCAGATTTGGTAGCGTTCTAGAAGAAATTAAAATCCCCGAAGTGGCAATCAGGCGGGTAGCCGCGGCACAAGCACGTCCACCCGGCGGAGGGTGGTCTTTTTTTCCAGCCTCTTGGCCGGACTTAGTTTCTTAGGTCTTTTCAAGGCCTTGGGTTTCTTGGGCATGTTCGCGTCGGCGTGCAATTTGCTGTCAGGCATTTGTGTCACAACATTTGTGTCAGAACATTTGTATCGCGGCACGGCTTGCAACATAAATCTTACAACACGCCGAAATCGACGCGCTCGTCATCAGTAAGGGCGCCACCTTAAGTATAACGATCCCAGAGAAAAGCTTTTGAGGCCCAATAAAACCCGCTAGCTCGCACCGGCCGCCCGCGACTGCATAAGGTGATACTTTCGACAGAGGTAGCTCATCCGGTTGCGATCCACTCCCAGCAAACGAGCCGCCTTCGTTTTCACAAACTTGGCACGCTGCAGCGCTTCTTCCACGCAGCGGCGTTCGAATCCCTCAATTTCCTTGTCCAAGCTGATCCCTCCACTCGACCAG
This sequence comes from uncultured Acidobacteriota bacterium, assembly GCA_963705755.1. Taxonomy (GTDB): domain Bacteria; phylum Acidobacteriota; class Terriglobia; order Acidiferrales; family UBA7541; genus Acidiferrum. The sequence continues at coordinate 40,315 of CAVPKZ010000059.1, forward strand.
CGCAGCTGATTCCTCGAATCGCCCTGCGTCGAAGTAAGCATTTCCGCAGGCAGGTCCTGGAGACGAATCGTCTGCTCATCGGTCATGAGCACCAATCGTTGCATGGCATTTTCGAGCTCCCTCACGTTTCCCGGCCAGCGGTAATTTTTCAGCGCTTGCATAGCATCATCCGCGATGCGCTTCACTGGAAAACGATTAGCCGTGCAATACACGTTGACAAAATACTCCGTGAGCATCGGAATATCCTCTACGCGTTCGCGCAATGCAGGTACAAAAATTGGAACCACGTGAATGCGGTAGTACAGATCTTCCCGGAAGTGCCCTGATCGCACCATCTCTTCCAGATTGCCGTTGGTCGCGCTTACCAACCGAAAATCGACCTTGATGGGCTTCTTTCCGCCCAGCCGGATCAGCGCTCGCTCTTCCAGCACTCGCAGCAACTTGCTCTGCAACGCGGGAGTCAGCGTAGCAATTTCATCCAGAAACAGTGTGCCACCCTGAGCCAGCTCGAATCGGCCTTCTTTGGTTCCCACTGCGCCGGTGAAGGCTCCTTTTTCATAGCCGAATAACTCTGCCTCCATCAACGCTTCGGGTAGCGCCGCGCAGTTGACGCTTACCAGCGCGCGGTTACGCCTGGGCCCAGTCTGGTGGATGGCCCGGGCGACCAACTCCTTTCCCACCCCGCTTTCACCGCGGATGATCACATTGGTATTTGCGCGAGCCATGCGCTTGATGGCTTCGAACACGTGGCGCATGGAGTCCGCCGCACCCACCAGGTCTCCCAGAGATTTCTTGCGGCTCACTTCCTCACGCAGGATGCGGTTTTCCCTCTGGATATGCAGTTTTTCGACTGCGCGATTCAGCAGGTGCCGTAACACATCGGCGTCCACCGGCTTCAGAAAATAATCGTAAGAGCCGGCATCGATAACCTTCAAAGCGGTCGCTTTTTTGTCGTCGGAACTTAAGACAATCACCAGCGTATCGATTTCGCTGCCTTCCAGGCGATGCAACAATTCCGTGCAGGCTTTGATGTGCCCCGCTCCGATGGGCAGACCCAGAAGCAGAACGTCCAGCTCGTCCTCTTGCAGGAATTTGTAGGCGGTCTTGTAATTGTCCCCTTCGAGAATTTCAAATTCCGCGCGGAAGCTGGACGCGAGCTTGGACCGCAGACTGGCATCGTCATCGACGATGGCAATTTTCGGCTGTTTGTCCGCTTGCGCGATGGGCCCCTCCAGAGAGGGATGTTAGTAGTCCTGAAATTGCAGGCGTGATCGTGGACGTGATTCTAGATTCCGCCGCCGACGCTGTCAACGAAGCACCGTGCCGCCGCGGATATTCCCCGTAAATACTGTTTGGCGCGTCGAAGGTCAGGCGTAGTGGCTTGGTGCCCCGGCGCCCTGCAGGCGACTTCGCGCTGATCGATTCGTTTCTCAATCTGACCTTCCCCCAAAATCCGCGTAGAGGTGAATATGATTTTCGCATTTTGGGGGGAGTGTGCTCGTTCAGAATGATTGGTGACACTCGGTAGAGTGCCAGGATGGGAACGATAAGGTGGTATGAGCTTCCTGAGGCCCGCCGGCTGGCGGGCCTCGGGAAGGGGTAAAGCCGTACGGGGGAGACGCGACTTCAGTGGATGTTGTTTTATTTCTTCAATGGCCGCAACGCGCAGCGGACTTGTCGGCACTTTGGCATCAGCCGACAGACTTTCTATCGCTGGACGCGCCGATTCGATCGCCACGAATCTGAGCACCCTGGAGGCGCGTTCGCATCGACCCCATCAGGTGCGCCGACCGACCTGGACGAGCGCCTTGGCCGAACAGGTATTGGCGCTGCGCAAACAGTATCCGCGTTGGGGCAAAGACAAACTGGCGGTGCTGTTGCGCAGAGAACGGCACTGCGTTTCGATTTCCATGGTGGGTCGAATTCTGATGGATCTTAAACAACGCGGAGCGCTGCACAAGACCCCCAAAGTAGCGCTGTTACGACCCGCACGATGTAAACTACGAAATCGCCCTTGGGCTATTCGTAAGCCTAAACACTGGCGAATTTGCGCAGCCCGGCGATTTAGTGGAGATCGACACCAAGGACATTTGCCTGCGTCGCGGCGTGCTGCTAAAACACATCAGTGCCAGAGACGTAGTCTCGCGCTGGGACGTGGTGGAGGCCCACCAGCGCGCCACCTCGTTGCCGCGGCACGTTTTCTAGACACTCTGCTAGTATTACTACGTTAAGTATTTAAGGACCACGCGGGCGCTTTGCTTTTGCCCCACAGTAGGCACAGAAGCCTGTCCAGGTGAAGAGCGTATTGGATTTCACGACGCGTCCGTGGCAGGGTCCAACCAGAAGTTTTTTTTACTGCGAAGCACTTCCAGAGTTAGAAATGCGTGAGCCAACATAACCAGCGTCGTGTGGTGGTGCCAGCCGATCCAGCTTCGCCCTTCGTAATGATCCAATCCCAGTTCCTCCTTCAGTTGCTGGTAATCTTGCTCGATCTTCCAGCGACACTTCGCGAGCCGTACTAATCGTCGCAGTGTGTAGGTGGCTGGCAGATCGCCAAGGAAGTACTTGGTCGGTTCCTTTTCTGACTCGGGCCATTCGATCAGCAACCAGACTTCCTTGTGCGGTGGTTGACCACGGACGAAGCCATGAGACGGCTGTACTCGTAAGGCCACGAATCGCGATTCCAGCCATCCCTTTGTGCCTTGCCGCCAGCGAATCCTCTTCCAACTCTTTGCTTGGACCGCCGCGTCCTGCGCGGACGTCGGCCGCTGTTTCCCATAGGCGTAGCGCGTCGCTGGAGCGCCTCGCCCCTGGTAGCGTGGAACTTCTGTTTGTGTTGGTTTGCTCCACACTCCCGTCGTTGAGGAAATACCAACGACATAAGGGAGTTGACGAGCTTCCAGTTCCTCGCGAAACTCCGTGGTATCCCCGTAGCCAGCATCCGCCACTACTATGCGATTCGGTAAGCCCCACGCGCGTGCCTGATCGATCATGTTCAGGCTGAGTTGCCACTTCGTTTTGAAAACGACTTCTTGCGGAATGCCCGCTTCCTCACGACGCTTACTGTCCTTCGTCCAGCTTTCCGGCAGATACAGGCGCCAGCCGAGTACCGTGCTGCCTTGTTCTCCAACATGGTGCAGGCTGACCGCAACCTGGCAATTCCCAACCTTGCCGAGCGTTCCCGAGTATTGTCTTTCCACTCCCACCGAGTGCTTCCCTTGTTTGGCGAAGCCCGTATCATCGATAACCCAAACAGAGTCCGGCTCCAATTCCGCAGTCATGCGCTTACTCAGACGTTCCCACGAAGGCATCCAATCCCACGGGCTTTGTCCAACGAACTGCTGAAGAGCTTGCACGTTTCCCTCGTTCGAGCGATCGGCAAGTGGCTCGATGGACTTGCGTTCCCCATTCAGCAAAAGTCCACGAATGTAAACCGCACCCCAGTGCCTTCGCTCGCTCCTGCCCACGGGCTCCAGCAAATCCATCAGGAATTGTTCCAGGCGTTTTCGGCATTTCTCGACTTGGGCATCCGTCATGCTCGCGACGGTAGCACCAGTAAAACCAAACGTCAAGAACTTAACGTAGTAATAC
>CAVPKZ010000060.1:0-5526 GCA_963705755.1 uncultured Acidobacteriota bacterium
GAGCGCGTTTCCCTTTGCGGTCAAAGCTCTGCAGGTCGACGGGGGAAGTGAGTTCGCTGCGGAATTCGAGGCCGCTTGCCAGCAGCGCAACGTGCCCTTGTTCATACTTCCGCCGAGATCGCCCAAGTTGAACGGTCCTGTGGAGCGTGCGCATCGTACCCACAACGAAGAGTTTTATGAGGTGCAGGCAGAATCCGATCAACTACCCGCGCTCAACGCGCAGTTACGGAACTGGGAAAAAACTTATAATTGCGTGCGTCCTCACCAATCCTTGGCTTACCTTACTCCACTCGAATTTATCACTCGCTGGAAACGCAAACTCAGAAAGGCAAAGTGTCACTAATCTACTGGACGAGTACATGAATAAACGCGATAGCATCCTGTAAGTTAGTTAAGACTTGATAGAGGCGCGGAGGCCATGAGTAGCCGAGCCGGTTTTCCCGAGTAGTTTCGGGAGCTCGCGCAAAAGGGGCAAGATTCTAATCTCCGCCGAAATCTTCACGAGAAGCTATTCTCGCGAAGTTTGGGGGGCACGGTTAACCCTGCCCACTGTCATCCGGTAACAGCGGATGGAGAGCTATTGAGGAGCGAAGAAACTCGCGCCTGCATCCCTCGCGGTTTTTCCCTTCCTTTTTCCTCCATTCCTTGAAATACAAAAATGGACCTTTTTAAACTTACTCGTACGCTTATCGATATCGATTCTGTGACGCCGAACGAGTGTGCGGTCGGCACATTTCTCCTCGAATATTTGCGCGATCTCGCTGATCGCCACGGCGGCGAGGTAGAGCGATTGGAAGTGGCGCCGCAGCGCTTCAATGTCTACGCAAGCTGGGGCGACCCGATCGTAACGCTTTCTACGCACCTCGATACTGTCCCTCCCGTTCGTTCCTTCACGCGAAGACAGTGAGTACATCTGGGGCCGCGGCGCATGTGATGCGAAAGGAATCGTAGCCGCGATGATGAGCGCCGCAGTGCGATTACTGGAGAACGGGGTCCGGAATTTCGCTCTCCTGTTTGTCGTTGGCGAAGAACGCGGCAGTGTCGGCGCCAAGGCTGCGGCCAAGTTCGGACCGGGCTCTCAGTACTTGATTAATGGCGAGCCTACGGAAAACCGCCTGGCACTCGCATCAAAGGGAGCCCTGCGCTTCGAGATTACCGCACGCGGCAAGCTGGCGCATTCCGCTTACCCGGAGCTGGGTCATTCCGCGATTCACGCGCTTCTCGATGTGCTGCAGAACATACGCCGCATTCCCTTGCCATACGATCGTCTGCTCGGCGACAGCACGCTAAATATCGGCACGATCTGCGGAGGCCACGCACCGAACGTGGTCGCCGATGAAGCTCGCGCTGAGATAAAATTTCGTACCCGTGGGAGATGTGTCACCGATTCGCGCCGCGCTTCCCGCCACCATTGCGGGCCGCGCGCAGAGCCGCGAAGTCTCGCATCCCCCCGCGTTGCGCCTAAGCAGCTTTGATGGGTTTCCGACCGCCGTGGTCAGCTTCGCCACGGACATTCCTGTTCTAGGCGATCACTGGGGAAAACCGTTCCTCATCGGCCCGGGCAGCATTCACCTTGCGCACACCGCCGACGAGCACATCGCGAAGAAATCGTTAGTAGAGGCCGTAAAATCTACGCCCGCGCTGGTGCGCGGCTCCTGCTGGCGTCGGGGCGCGTCGCTTTGCGTGGCAAGCTTATGACCCTGGGCTCTGGCTATGATCGAGAAACGGAAAGATGGGCCGCCTCATCGAGCAGCTTGGGCCGGAATACGGTCTCGATGTGCGCGCAACATTCGACAGCCAGAATAATCTGCGCGGCTCCGGGCTGACGCGTGCCGCGCTTAACGGCGTTGACGTGGCAGTCGAATTTTCTACGCCGGCCAGCGCCGCCGAAAATATCCGCCAGCTCGCTGCGGCCGGAGTGTGTGCCGCGGTGGGAACCACCGGCTGGGCTGAGCATCTCCCAGCTGCGCGCCAGGCGGTAACACAAAATGGAACCGGCCTGGTCTGGGCGCCCAATTTCTCCGTTGGCGTGAATTTATTTATTCAGGCCGTGGCGCAGACAGCGGCGCTGTTTGCAAAGCGGCAGGAATACGAAGCCTGGGGCTGGGGAATTCATCACAGCGCGAAAAAAGATGCGCCATCCGGAACGCTGCGTAAATTGGCGGAAGAAATGCGCGCCAGCGGTTACGAACGTTGCATAAACCTCAGTGCTAACCGTGGCGGCGCGCATCCCGGCACTCATGAGATCGGCTTCGACTCTCTGGCGGACACCATTACCTTGCGCCACACGGCGCGAAGCCGGGAAGGTTTCGCCCGCGGAGCGCTTCGCGCGGCACGCTGGGTGGCGGGCAAAAAAGGTTGGTTCGAATTTCGAGAAATCCTCGGCGAATTAGCAAGCTAACGCCGAGAAATTTCAGAAGGAGCAACAAATGTTTACTGAACAAATGTTCACTGGATGTGGCACTGCGATGGTCACACCGTTTCGGCTCGATGGTGCGCTTGACGAAGCGGCCTTAATTCGTTTGATTCATCGGCAAATTGAAGCGGGCATCGATTTTCTGGTGCCCTGCGGCACGACCGGCGAGAGTCCCACACTCTCGCGCGAAGAACATCTTCGCGTCGTGGAACTCACCGTCGATGTTGCCAAAGGAAAGGTTCCAGTGCTCGCCGGCGCGGGAGGCTACAACACTGCCGAAGTGATCGCGCTTGCCCGCGAACTCGCTTCCATCGGCGTCGACGGCATTCTTTCTGTCACGCCCTACTACAACAAGCCAACCCAGGAAGGTCTCTACCAGCACTATCGCGCCATCGCGAGCGCCACGACCCTGCCTATAATTCTTTACAGCGTGGCGGGACGCACCGGCGTGAACATCGAACCGCCAACCGTGAAACGTCTCGCCGGGATCGATAACATCATCGGTATCAAGGAAGCATCGGGAAGCATGTCACAGATGGCCACGATACTGAGCGCCGTGCCGGAAGACTTTATAGTGCTTTCCGGCGACGACGCTATCGCACTGCCGCTTATCGCTCTTGGCGGCCGCGGCGTTATCTCGGTGGTCTCCAACGAAATTCCCGAAGAGATGACAGCCCTCATCACGTTGTGCCTCAACAATGATTTCGCGGGAGCACGTGAGATTCAGCGGCGCTATCAGTCACTAATGGAAGTAAATTTTGTGGAGACGAATCCCATTCCTGTAAAAACTGCCATGGCAGAAATGGGTTTACTCGAACCAGTGTGGCGCCTCCCGCTGGTACCACCCAAACCGGAAAATCAGGAGCGCATTCGCACTGTGCTGGCCTCGTTGAGGCTGGTCGAGAGAGTTCATGCAGCCGTCACAAATTGAAGATCTGTTCGACAATCCACCGGCCGAGTACACCGAAGAACACTTCAAGATATTTCGCGAATTCAAGGAGGCTTTAAATCGCGGACAGGTTCGTGCCGCGGAGCCCGATAGCAACACGCAAAGCGGCTGGCGCACTAATGCCTGGGTAAAAAAAGGAATCCTGCTTGGCTTTCGCATGGGAGTCATCGTCGATATGTCCATCGATGCTACCCGCCAGCCGTTCATCGACAAATCGACTTATCCGGTGCGCGCCCTGACTCCTGCCGACGGAGTGCGCATCGTTCCTGGCGGTTCCAGCGTTCGCGACGGCAGCTACCTTGGTCGCGGCGTCGTCTGTATGCCGCCTATGTTCATCAACGTGGGAGCGTACGTCGGCGAAGGAACCATGATCGATTCTCACGCATTGGTAGGCAGCTGCGCGCAGATTGGCCGCAACTGCCACCTTTCCGCTGGGGTTCAAATCGGTGGCGTGCTGGAGCCGGTCGCGCGATGCCCGTGATCGTCGAGGAAGAAGTGATGATCGGAGGAAATTGCGGCGCGTTCGAAGGCACGATTATCAAGCGATGCGCCGTGCTGGGTACCGGCACGCTGTTGAATCGGTCTACGCCGGTGTACGACCTGGTGAAATCTCTCGTGTATTCCGCGGGTCCTGATGGTCCACTCATCATTCCGGAAAACGCCGTCGTTGTGCCCGGGTCCCGGCCAATTTCAAAAGGCCCCGGTAAGGATTGGGGACTGTCCCTCTACACTGCGGTCATCGTCAAATACCGGGATCTCAAGACGGATGCGCGAGTTGAGCTCGAAGATCTTTTGCGGTGACAGCAGGGGGGGCAACACAGTCGCGGAGCGGCCCCGCCCCTTCGCCGCTTAGTCCGTGACCCCTATAGTAGACTAAAGTAGTGCTGCTCGATTTTTGGGCCACGTGGTGTGAGCCGTGCCGCGAAGCGATGCCGCATATCCGCAAAGTAGCCAAGAAATTCGAAGGGCAGCCGCTAGTGATTCTTAGCGTGAGCCTGGATAACGATGAGCAGAAGTGGAAGGAATACGTCGGCAAAAACGAAATGACCTGGCTGCAATACCGTGATGGCGGTTTCACCGGGCCGATAGCGACGATGTTCGGTGTGAAGTCGATTCCGCACACTTACACGATTGACGCGGACGGCGTCCTGCAAGAGGAATCCATCGGCGACTCCGCGGTGGAAGGCAAGCTAAAGAAACTGCTGGAGCGCGCCCGGGAGCTGCAGTCACAGGAAAAGCTACGGCCCCGCTCGCCGACACCGCCGCCAAACGCTGATGCCACAAACTATGTTACCCAGTTAACTTCACGGCCTTGGAGGAGCCGGTGCTCTGGCTGTGATGGCACGACTTCGGATATACGGGCGTAACGAGAACACTGGAGCGGAGTCCCCACTCGCTTCCTGAATCACTATTCTGTGCTGCGGACTTATTTTCGCGCTCGAATAGCAAAACTGCCAAATGGAACATTTCCTGGCCGAAGCGCTTGGCATGGTAGTTCAATGACGAAGAGTGATCTTACCGCCAAACAAAAACTTTTCGTTCCCTGTCCTGTCTGTGCCGTGGGTGCCGGCGAGCAGTGCAACATGTATTCAGCTTTCGGACGGCGCAACGAAGCACATTCCGAGTGCAAATTTCTCGCCGTGCAATCCATAGAACATGGCTATGGTGGGGTTACACAAATCGAACGAACCAGAGGTGGAGCGTCATCAAACAGTTTTTAAAGTGCTGTGAGTGAAGTGTGCCAGATTGAACTGTGGTTCATCTCACTTCATGCGAGCATGCTACATGGTCAAAAGACTAAGTTGGCCACGGCCATCTCTCTGCCTCGTTGAACATTGAGATGGGGCTGCCGCACATCACTGCATCAGCCCTCGCGGCGATGCACCGAGGAACACGCAAGCTGGTGTCTATCGACTCATTTCACGGCCACGCCTGTAGCAAATGTAAATGCAGGTTCCCGGAGACCAAACCGCATATACCTAAGGGTTTGTCTCTCGCCCAAAGATACCAACTGCATTCGATGCACCGGGAACAAGAATTCGCTGCGCACCGCTGTTCTAAATGATTTTAGAGATTTGAGTTGGAGTAAGCGGGCAACCTGTCATTGATACGATTGCACCAGGGGTTGAACGCTAGCAATACGTTTAATGAATACATAACA
>CAVPKZ010000061.1:0-29180 GCA_963705755.1 uncultured Acidobacteriota bacterium
GTACATCACTACTTCCTGCTGCAATACAAACAGCAGTTCCGCACGCCAGTGGCCCTCCAAGCTTTTGGCCACCTCCTCACGACTAGCATGAATCCGCGGATCACTGAGTTCAGCCAGCTTTCGCGGATCATGCTCTCCGGCAATGATCGACCGTATGATCGCCTGCCCGGTTAGCCCGCTCACATCGCTGATTACATTCGCTAATTGCACGTTCATCTGCGTCAACGCTTTCTGCATACGTTGAACGCACGTCGCCGCTCCATGCACGTGCTCTGCCCGTTGTCGCCAGTAGGTACGAAGGACGCGAATCTCTGAAGGCGGTTGGAACGAGTTGTTCAACAACCCGTAGGTGTGCAATTTCAGCAACCATTGGCTCTCCTGCACATCGCTCTTCCGTCCCGGAAGGTTCTTCGTGTGCCGTGCGTTAACCAAATACCTTGCATGCCACGTTCTTCGAGAATTTCGTAGATGGGGATCCAATACACTCCAGTTGACTGCATGGCCACGGTTTTCACTCCGCATCGCTGTAACCATTCTGCTAGGCAATGCAAGTCTGCAGTGAAACACTCAAACCGGCGCACTGGTTGTGGATCGCGATCCGGTCGCACAGCGACGTAATGCATGCCGTTCCCAACATCGATCCCCGCTGCATGCGAATGGACTACTTCCAGCCCCGGATCTTCCGATTGCAATCGCCGCCCCCATTCTTTTCTCTCCTTCCGGTTCCTCCACAGTTTTTTCTCTGTCATGATTCCCGCTCCTCATTGCAAGATTGGGATCCGGTCCGGCCCGGTGACGATAGGTTGAAAAATCTCTCCAACGGGGTCAAAGGGCCTCAACATTGACAGCCCTTGCCACCATGCCAGCGATCGCCAGTACCGGAGCCATGCTTTTAATCGGGCGCGAGGCACCAGTGGTAAGTCGGCTTTAGCTTGCCGAACTGGATCCGCGATCAAATTTTCCAATATATCGAAAACTCGAGACAAGTTTCCGGCACCAGTGACTGTGCCCCTGGCGCGGTCAACTGCTTTAAAGGAAAGCTTGGAGCGCTTGTGGACCTACCGCTATGAGGGAGCCCTGGTGCGCTATTTGCAAAGTTGGATCGATCAACTGCGCTGGCAACGATTGCCACCCTTTCAAAGACTGGCCCAGATGTTGGCGGATCACCTGGATGGAATCCTGAATTACTGCCGCACCAAAGTACGTTTCGGAGTCGTGGAAGCCATCAACGGCAACATCAAAACTCTCCTTAGAAGGGGCCGCGGCTACAAAAATCTCGCCTACGTACTGCTTAAGGCACAGCGCATGGCGGTCACAAAAACAGAATTCATCGTTCTTCAGAAAGCAGCCTGACATGCGGGTCTCTACAAATTCTTGTGCAGAGCCGATTTTCCTTAGGCCGAAATATTGGTCGCAACGGTTAGATAGGGAGCTAGTTACAGTTCACATTAGCAATTGCGATTTTGACGATGGAACTACGCGACATCGTTCTGGGGTTGGTTACGGCGGCAGGCGGACCTCGACATTCTTCCTAGCATTGAACCGCTTGGATTTGCAGTCGAGTTCGGAAGTCAGCGTGCGGAGGGCGGCTAACTCTTAATAATCCGGGGGCACTTTCGGCAATAACGGAGAATCCACCGGAAGTTTTATACGAGAGCGAATCCATCAGCGGCTGCTAAGTCTATTAATGGAATCTATCGCCGAAAGAAACACCATAAATCCCGCCACTACCAAAGCCGAGCCTATGGGTAACGTTACGCCCGAATTTGTGCCATTCATGGGCCACCCAACAAAAAGACCTAAACCTATAGCCGCAATCGAAATAATCAGTTCAATGATGTGAGCCTTGAGCGGCAGAAAACGAGTCGAAGTCATTTTGGCTAAATATAAATTATTTAATCATTCGATTGACATTTACAATTATTAATACCCATCAGCAATCATTCCGTAAATTTAAACTGAGTCGGATTACTCTCATGTATCGAAATTACTTCCCCGCGTTAAAAGTCAAAACGTATCGAACAAATGAACTACTGGCTCGGGTTAATCCGAAATTAAGCTGCCGCAGCAAAATATGAACGGATTCTCCGAGTGAAGACAGTCCATCCTCTTTCGAAACCAGCGCATCGACGCCTATTTCAAGGACTTCGAAACCCGTAAGTAGGCCTCCGTATCGCGTGAATCGAATGCATGCATGATTCGGGCAGTAATTTCCTGAATTTGGGCGCAGCTTCTATACCGTTCAGGCCCGGTATAGAAACTTCAAAAACTATGAGATCAAGCTTCTACGAAGTTGCTCATGGATGATCAACACCGAGGACGCGGCCTGACATTTATTTCACCATAAGCCAAAGGAGCCAGTGAACAGAGGGCGCTTCTATAACTACATTATACTTGAACATCGTTATTGAGAGAGTATATATATCGAAACAGTAAACATCAAATTACCGCCTCGGGCGTCATATTGACTGGCCCCCACGGTTAAACAAGCTATCGATAAATGGACTCCGCAAATTGGAGCTTCCTAACCGAAGTCGTAAGCTGCCTCTATAATTGGACATGTCGATAATGAACAATCGCCAGCTGTTCCCTTCGCTCAAACCACGCTGGGGGGCAATTGCCGTTCGAAACAGCTTTTACCCTTCCATCCCAACGTAATTTCAGATTGTTTGCACAAAAACGCTTTGTTGATGTCGATCGCTCAGTGTGCGGGTTATCGGTTAGTGATGCTCTGCCGTGAACAATGTTATTAATCGGATACAGTATATAAATTTGCATATACTTTCTCTGACCAAGAGCAAAGACTGTTGAAACGGGTGACGGCTCCCTGGACGAACCTGAATCGGAAGTGACCTATGCAGAAGCGCCCGAAAACCATATTTTATGATGACAGTGTCTCCGGCCCTCCTTCCGAGACCGCGGCAAGTTTGCGGCGCACTGAACGTCGCGAGTGGTGGCTCTGGCTTGCGTCTATCGTTGTTACCCTGATGCTTACTGTGGGGGTAGTTTCGTTTATCGTTCCCGAGCTTGCTGAATATAAAGGGTCGATCTCGTGGATGTCCTTTCCCCAGGCGGTACGCGGACTCGTGGCTGTAGTCCTGCTATTTGATCTCTACACCATTTATCAGCAATGGCAGATTCACCGCATCCGCCGTGAATTGTTTCAGCGAGAAGAGCTCTTTCGTCTGATAAGCGATAACGCCACTGACATGATCGCTGTTGTGGATATGGAAGGCCGTCGCATCTACAACAGCCGTTCTTATCAAACCGTACTGGGTTACTCGCCCGAGGAACTGAGGGAATCATCGTCACTGGAGCAAATTCACCCGGACGACCGCGAGCGCGTGAAGTTGGCGGCGGAGGAATCGCGTGCAACGGGAATGGGACAGACGCTGGAATATCGGATCCGTCACAAAAATGGAACGTGGCGGATGTTGGAATCCACAGCCAGCGTGATACGCAACGCCAAAGGCGGTCCTGAAAAATTGGTTATCGTGAACCGAGATATTACCGAGCGAAAATTGGCTCTAGAAGCTCTTCGTTTGGCGGATGCTGATTTCCGATCCGTCGTTGAAGACGCGCCCTATGGAATCTACCGTACAAATAGCGAGGGGCAGCTTTTCCGTGTCAACCCTGCTTTGCAAAAGATACTCGGATACGACGACTCCGCTGAGCTTTTGAAAGCCAATCTCGAACTCCAAATTTTTAGATCGGCAATGGAATATCGCCGCCTTTTCGAGTTGCTGAACCGTGTAGATGATTTCAAAGATGTGGAAGCGGAATGGAAACGAAAGGACGGTACGCCCATCACGGTACTGTGCAGCGGTCGCCGAATCACCCGCAGCGATGGGCAGGCCGTTTATTTCGAGATGTTCGTCGAAGACATAACTGAGAAGCGCATTCTGGAGCGGCAGTTGCGTATGACGGGGAAGATGGAGGCGATCGGTAGGTTGTCTGGCGGAATAGCACACGATTTTAACAACCTTCTCGGAGTCATCATCGGATACAGCCAGGTATTGAAACGTCTTCTTGGACCGGAAAGCCCATTGACCGAGCACGCCATCGAAATAGAGAAAGCCGGGGATCGTGCCGCCGCTCTGACACGGCAGTTATTGGCGTTCAGCCGCCAACAGATTCTTACACCCACGGTTTTGAACCTGAACGATCTCGTCCTCGACATGCAGAAGATGTTGCCTCGCCTCATCCGCGAGGATATCGCCGTAAGCACGGGTTTGGATCAGGAGTTGGGTTCCGTGCGCGCGGACCGCAATCAAATTGAACAAGTCATCTTGAACCTGGCTGTCAATGCATGCGATGCGATGCCTGGAGGTGGACGACTGCGGATCGACACGAAAAATGTGCGTTTGGATGAACTTTACGCCCGCTCACATCCCGGTGCCAAACCGGGCGAATACGTTTGCTTGTCCGTTACGGATTCCGGCACAGGCATGGATCCCGAGACTATTGTCCATATCTTTGAACCGTTTTTCACTACTAAGGAATTGGGCAAAGGCACAGGACTCGGCCTCGCAACCGTCTATGGGATTGTGAAGCAGAGCGGTGGCTACGTGTGGGTCGACAGCGAACTTGGCAAGGGCGCTGCCTTTCAAGTTTTCCTTCCGCGCGTCGCCCAGATTGCTGATTCGCGGGCGGCCCGACCATATGTAGATGAAAATTTGCGAGGGTGGGAAACTATTTTGCTCGTTGAAGATGCCGAAGCTTTGCGAAAGCTGGCGGCTTCCTTCCTGTGCAGCCACGGTTTCGAAGTTCTTAGCGCGCCCGACGCGGAAGAAGCCTTGAAGATCGCTGCGGCTCACGCTGGCGTAATTCAACTGTTAGTCACCGACGTGGTCATGCCTGGCCAAAACGGCAGAGTGCTCGCGGAAAGGCTTGTCGCGAGCTATCCAGGCATCAAAGTGTTGTACATTTCCGGCTACACCGACTCTTTTATCTCCGGCCACGGGATCCTCGACCCCGAATCCAACCTGCTCAACAAGCCGTTCACCGAAGAAGCTCTCATTCATAAAGTGCGCGACGTCCTGGATAGCAACAAACAGGGCCAGGGTACCGGCGACTTACTCCGGGCCAGTTCGCCGATGAGCCGGCCCTTACAAGGAATAGATACATGTCAAAAATTCTGATTGTCGATGACGACGAGTCCATACGGCGCCTGTTGCGCCTTAATCTCGCCGATCTATATGAAGTTTTCGAAACAGGAAAACCCGCAGAGGCTCTCGCATTGGCTCTCGAACATAAGCCGGATGCCGTTCTGTTGGACCTTCGTATGCCAGGATATTCCGGCTTTGAGCTATGCAAGACACTCACCTCCTTCAGCGCCACCCAACTAATTCCTGTATTCATAATCAGTGGTGAGGGTGGGGCAAGAACGAAGGAATTCTGCCGCGAATTGGGCGCTACCGCCTATTTTGAAAAGCCGGTGAACTTTGAATCTTTGCGTGCGTCTTTGGCTGAGACGTTGGGAACCCGCCGTCTCGAACGCCGCAAGGAGGCACGAGTCGGCCTGCGTGTTCCTTTGAAGCTAGGGGGCAAGGACTCCAACGGCAATACTTTCAGCGTTCCAACCATCACGGAGAACGTAAGCAGTATTGGGTTTATTTGTGCCTGCGCTGTGCTTCTTAGCGTTGGCACCGGCTTGGATGTCTACTTGCTCGCTGCTGAGCAGGAGTACGTTGGGAAAGCGTGCGTCGCGCGGGCGGAGTGGCCCGGTACCCAATATCCCCGTTATGGACTGAGGTTCACAGAAATCGTCGGCACTTGGATATTGAAATGACATTCTGCGATTTCTGACTGGTTTGACCGCGTTCAGATCTCATTAGTACTACATATTTAGTTTAAAAGACCATGAAGAACTTCGCGCAATAAATTATTACGAGTTAACTCTCACCAGATTTGAGGGCATTCGATGTGCAAATTGGGGCGTCCTGCGATTTGCGATGTTGTCTCGTTTAGTGCCGACGAGGAGGAATAGATGTCTTTCTCAGGCCCAGGGTTGACGAGTGGCAAGGGCTATATTGCCTCACCGTACTTTTGACTGCCCTGCATTTAGCGAAGTTATGGAAACCAGGAGTGGAGCCTTTCAGGTGATTGATCGGACCGACCTACCCGTTAGATTGCGGTCCCATTCTGAGCGGGAAGGGATCGCGTTGGCTCCGTCACGCAATTCTATCTGTATCCTTTGTAGTTGTTTATCTTGTCCTCAACCGCCCAGAAATAATCCTAATATCAAAACTCGGATTCACCACCTGGTATCCCGCGACTGGCTTGATCTTCGCTCTTATGCTCGGAGTAAGCCCGTGGTACGCGCTACTGGTCTGTTTCGCAGATTCGTTGGCAGGCATCGTTATTTATCACCAGCCATTATCTTCGTGGAGTTCGCTTGTGGCGCCTATCAGTTCGACCAGCTTTTACGCTGCAGCCGCAATACTTTTGCGGGGACGGTACGAATCAATCAGGATTTGCGTCGGCGCCAGGACGTTGTCCGATATACGGTTGTTACCCTAATAGCGGCACTAGGATCGACTATTTGCGGCGTTACTTCCCTGGTTTTGGACCGCGCAATCACGCGGTCCGATTATTGGCACTCCGCACTCGGATGGTATGTAGGTGACGTGGTTGGACTGTTGGGGTTTGCTCCATTCCTTCTAATACAGGTGCTTCCCTCGGTCCGAAAAAAGATGGCAGCCCGTTCTACATCGCCCCCACCGACCGATGTCGGCCAAGTTAAGTTGTCCGATATGGTCGAGCGTGTTGCGCAGGCAATGGCAATCATTGGAGTGCTTTGGGTCATGTTTGGGCGAACGTTGGCATCTTATGATTTGTTCTACCTATGTTTCGTGCCGATCATTTGGGCGGCGATGCGAAATGGGATTGAACGCGCCACAACTGCCATCCTGATGCTCGATTTTGGGATTGTGGCGGCCCTGCATTTTTATCCTGCTGCACCGAGTGTTGTTGCGAAAGCTGGATTGTTGATGCTGGTGGTTTCAGCCACCGGCTTGATTGTCGGCTCCGCAGTTAGCGAAAGACAACACATCGGAAAAGAACTGAGGCAGAGGACCGTTTATTTAAATTCGTTAACCGAAAATAGTCCGTTTGGTATCGTCGCGCTGGATCAGGCCGGCACAGTTGAGTTTTATAATCGTGCGTTCGAGGAGTTATTTGGCTATGAACGAAAAGATTTAGTCGGCAAAAAGCTCGATTCGCTGATTTATGGGAATCAGATTGACGATCGACTTGAACTCTCGCCCCGTGTTTTCGAAGGGCAATCAGTCCAAGGTACCGCACGCCGAAAACGAAGTGATGAAACTGTCTTGGATGTGGAAATTCACGCGGTCCCTCTCATAATCGATGGCAAGGTGCGCGGCTCATACGCGCTATACAAAGACATATCCGACGTTCTTAAATCGGCGCAAGAAAGAAATGAACAAGGAAATATCCTGAAACGGTCCTTAGAAGAATTGCGATCACGTACGAACGAAATGACGTTACTCATAGAACTGAGCGCTATGCTCCAGTGCTGCAATAGTCTTGACGAAGCCTATTCGGTTGTTAGTGAATTCGGCGACAAATTGTTTTCAGCGCAGAATTCCGGGTCTTTATCTGTGTTCAAGTCTTCACGGAACGTTCTTGAATTAGCTGCTAGTTGGGGAGCCTCCCGCAAGCTCTCAGTGACATTTTCGCCGGACCATTGCTGGGCCCTGCGTCGGGGAAAACCACATTGGAGTTCGATTTCGTCGGCTGGGCTCGTGTGCAATCATTCGAAGGACCATTTAGGTGTGGACCGTGTTCTGTGCATTCCAATGATAGCCCAGGGCGATACAATCGGTGTTTTGCAGTTACTTGTCTCCAGTGGCTCGGAATCGAAATTAGAAGACGACAATCTTCAAATAACTCTGGAACGCATCGCAAGTTCTGCCGCCGGGCAAATCGCTTTATCCATTGCGAGTTTGAAACTCCGAGAAGTTCTGAAGGACCAATCCATTCGAGATCCTTTAACTGGACTGTACAATCGTCGTTTCATGCATGATTTTCTTGGGCGTGAGTTACTGCGGGCGCGACGAACCAATCGATCCTTCGCCATAATGTTCATTGACCTGGATTATTTTAAGAGATTCAATGATTCCTTCGGTCATGACGCTGGTGACTTTGTGTTGCAATCATTTACAAAAGTATTAACGAGCCATTTCCGGGGAAGCGACATAATTTGTCGTTATGGCGGTGAAGAATTCGCTTTAGTTTTACCTGATTCTTCTTTAAATGACGCGGAAATGCGCGCCGACGACTTGCGCACCAAAGTCAAAGGATTAGCTATGAGTCACAGAGAGACGGCGCTGGGGCCAATTACGTGTTCTATCGGCATTGCTGAGTTCCCAGTGGATGGTTCGACTGCCGAGGAATTATTGCGGGTGGCAGATAAATGTCTCTACGAAGCAAAAAAGCAAGGCCGCGACCGCATTGCCACCCGGTATAAACTATTGTCTCCTATGGTTTAGATTGCCCCCATATAGTGTCCGCTTAGCTGGTACACCGAGCTGACACTTCTCGAATTAGCGCTGCGAGCTCAACCGGTCGATGCAACACCATCTGATATAGATTTTCTACCAAAGGTGGTGTTTATGAAGCCAGGGAAACGGTTTGGGCTCTCGGCGGCGCAGAAGAGCGAGATGTGGTGCCGTTGGAAGGCGGGAGAGTCGCTGCATGCGATCGGGCGGGCCTTCGGCAAAGAACATTCGTCCATTCGTTGTGTGGTGTCGCGTCACGGTGGGTTTGTTCCGGCGGTCCGGCGGCGCTCGCTCCTCGCGCTCACGCGGCGGGCCGTTCTGACAGACGATTGGGGCCGATCAGCCATGGACATCTGGGTCGCAGAGGTTAGGGTGGCGTGAGCGCTTATGAATTCCAAGTCCTTAAGACCGCCGAAACTGAACGAAGCTCGGCGGAGCCAACGCGTTATCATCTCGATCAGAGTTGTGGTAAGCGGTAAACGGCCACGAGGGCAGACTCTCGTCGAGGAAACCGTTACGGCGGTTGTCAACGCTCACGGTGCACTCGTCCTTCTTGGCGAGCCTGTTGACTCCGGCCAGTTGCTTACCATCCGAAACGCTAAATCGGGAAAAGAGCGCCTTTGTAGTGTCGTCGGAATCGGGCATCTAGCTACGTACGTAATTAGCAGTGTCTTGGCGACGCGTCAAAGCGAACTAGCTCAGCCAAGACGTCCGCCAATCTCTTACAGCAATCCGGGGATTCATCTAAATCCGCCGCCGCACAGCTCAATGTTGGCGCGTTCAACCCAGCCGTTCATCATTTCTTGTGTGACTCTGCCAGCGTGTTTCACTTCGACAGTTCTGCGGTCAGTCTTTCCATTGGCTTCCGTTCTGCCCATGACACGCCCGGGTCTAGCAACGCTTCCGCGCCATAGCTTTCAGCCAAAACCTTAGATTCTGCGTCATTGGAAAATGACACAGCTAATAAAATGAATCTCTATGGCAACTTGGTTCCAACAATCTTGGACTGTCTTAAACCAGATAACCCACCGCTCACCGCCGCTTCATCCAATTTCTAATTTGGTCTGGTGAAAATTTCTGTAGTTCGGACTGGCGTACAATGCTATCTGCTTGGGAATCACCGCCACTTTGCCGCCAACACCTTCCCTAGCGTGTGTTCTCTCGCCTCTTGTCGTATCGCTTCGGTTTCTGCATGGTTGATCGTGCCCAGTCTGGTTGCGCTTCCCAGAGTATTACATAGGCACGCCATCGCTCATTTAATTCGGGCCGACGATCAGGAAGTATTGGGATACGGGCAGGAAGAAGGACGCCTTTCAAGCCTTCAGGACTAAGCGACACAGGCTTTTAGAAGATGTTGGTTAATCACCCCAGCACGCTCCAAACCCATAGCTCGTCACTAGTTCTTCTTGTCTCTATTTCTGTTCTGCTTTTATTGTTTCAAGATGCCCGGGAGGTTTTTTGTAATGCGCCTTGAAGATACGTCTAGCTTGGGTACTATGTAACTAGAACTTGTCGGTGTATTGTAAAAACCCGTTCGACTAGAGCGGCCTTCAAAATAATGCAGCGATAAGATTGGACTACCTGTTATAAGAGCGCATACGTCATGTTGAAAATTTCACTGGGCTTTTTGATACGAAGTTATCTTTTCTTGCCGATCGTACTGCTGTTCTTACCACCTCAGGATTCAGGCGGCTTCCGCGTGTACGCAACTAACGAATTATCAGGCGACCTTAGCGTGATCGACCCCGTGAGCGGGCAGGCGGTCGCCACTGTTCCTCTTGGCAAGCGTCCTCGGGGTATTCGGTCCAGTCCCGACCATCACACCATCTATGTGACGTTGAGCGGAAGCCCGGTCGCAGGACCTGGGGTTGATGAAAAATCGCTTCCGCCAGCGGACCCAAAAGCAGACGGTATCGGCGTATTCGATGTACGGCAAAACAAGCTGATGAAAGTTATCGCCAGCGGCCCCGACCCCGAACAATTCGACGTGAGCGCGGACGGCAAATTACTATTTGTGGCCAACGAAAACTCCGCGAGTATGAGTATCGTGGATATCGCCAAAGGACTGGTGACGCACACACTGCCTGTTGGAGAAGAACCCGAAGGCGTCAAGGTCAGCCCCAACGGCAAATTTGTCTACGTCACTTCCGAGACGGACAGCACTGTTACGGTGATTGATATCGAGACGGCTCGAGTCGTAAAGGCCTTCAAAGTGGGGGGGCGTCCGCGTTCCGTCGCATTTCTTGCTGATGGGTCACGCGCTTACGTAACTGGGGAAACCGCGGGTTCGGTTACCGTCGTGGACGCTGTGAAGCACGAACCCATCAAGGAAATTCAGATCGGCGAAATTGGAGTCATTCGTCCGATGACCGTCATCGTTTCTGCGGATTCTAAAAAGGCCTACGTAAGTACCGGAAGGGGCCATAAAGTGTTTGTGCTGGATACGACCACGGACAAGATTTCCGGGTCGGTGGAAGTCGGAGCACGACCGTGGGGTATTGCGCTTTCTCCTGACGGAAAAAAACTTTATTCGGCGAACGGCCCTTCGAACGACGTGACCGAAGTGAACCTCTCTTCGCTCAGTGTCACCAAGCACATTAAGGCCGGGACTGGACCCTGGGGTATTATCGCCATTGCGCCGTAAAATTCAGCGACGGTGACCCGCATACACGTGCACTTTGTGCTGCTTGAACCTTAACTAACGTTTCGCAACTCCTGTTCCTCAGGCCGCCATTACCCTCGGAAACTTTTCGTGGAATAAAAGTATTTCCTCGAGAGACGAAATCCATTGATTTATTGATGGTATAGACTTATGTCCTTTTACGAATTGTGTAAAAAGTTTCTCAGGTGTACTAGTGGGTGCGGCCAGGGTGCCCCGATACTTCCCCAAAATAAACGATGAAGAGGTCGATGGAAATGCACCCTTTTGGTCATCGGTCAGCGCTCGGGACCATGGCAAGTGTATCTTTTATTTTTTCCGTAATGTTGCTGCATTCCGAGGACATCCAGAAGGCCTCCGGGCCGCGCGAATGGACTTCCGTTCACGGTGATTGGACCAACGAACGATACTCGACGCTCAAGGAAATAAATACCGCGACAGTGAAGCAACTGGGTGGTGCCTGGGTGTCGAGGAAATTTGAAGATGGCGCATCGACCCGGTCGGCTCCGGTTGTAAAGGACGGAGTCATGTACGTCACCGCGGGGACACGCGTGTATGCCCTCAATGCGGAAAGTGGCGAAGCGTTGTGGACCTGGCGCGCCGAAGTATCCACCTCATGGCAAGGAGTGGCAGTGGGGGAGGGCAAAATTTTCGTCGGGCTACTGAACGGTCATGTGGTGGCGCTCGATCAGCGAAAGGGTCAACTAATTTGGGAGAAATCCATTGGGGCGGATCCGCCGCAGGCCGGAGAAGCGGTGACTGCGGCACCTACTTATGCGCAGGGGACAGTGTTCGTCGGACTTGCGAACGGTGACTGGGCTCTACGCGGCAAGTTAGTTGCGTTAGATGCTCAGACCGGTCGAGAATTGTGGCACTTTTTTACGGTTCCGGCTCCAGGCGAAACGGGCCATGACACCTGGGACCTCAGCAATGACGTTTGGAAGGTTGGTGGAGGCGGGGTCTGGCAGGCCGCAGCGGTAGACCCAGAATTACAGACTGTTTACTTTGGCACCGGGAATCCCGTTCCACCGTTTGGCGGGGAAGAGCGCGCGGGGAATAATCTTTTCACCGTCAGTGTAGTTGCGCTGGACATGAAAACGGGAAAACTTCGGTGGCATTATCAACTCGTTCACCACGATCTTTGGGAAGGAGATATCGCCACACCCCTAGTGCTCTACCAGAGGGACATGGAGGGGCGATCACAAAAAGCCTTGGCTGCTATGCGCGGCGACGGGTTTCTTTTTTTGTTGAACCGTGAGACAGGCCAGCCGCTATTACCGGTAGTAGAGCGTCCCACACTTCAGGATCCGCGTATGAAAACATGGCCTACACAACCTTACCCCGTGGACGCGGACGAAGTTTTGCCGGACTGCGAAAAATGGCAAACCGCAAAAATTCCTTCAGGGTTTCAAGTAGGTTGCTTTTTCACTCCGTCTTACTTCGACAAACTAAATCTGCTAAGGCCAATTTTGGGAATGCGCGTAGTCCCCATGTCCTACAGCCCGCAAACCGGTTATTTTTATGTGACCGGCATTGCATTTTTGGCGTGGAAACGACGAACTGACGACCCCTACTTGTTGCTCGATCCAGATAGTAATGCTCCAGGCCTAAAGAGTTATGGTGTGATCGCCGCCATCGACAGCCGCACGGACAAGATTGTCTGGCGAAAAGAAATGAGTTCGCGAGGAGGAGGAACATTAGCCACCGCCGGGGGCTTGATGTTCGAAAGCGAGGCGGACGGAAATTTTAGCGCCTATGATGGTCGGAGCGGAGAAGTACTCTGGCAGTTCGAGATTGGTATGGCGGGAGGAACAGGATCTAACGGTGGAGGACGAGGACCAGCAACCACTTATGAAATTGACGGTGAGCAATATGTGGCGGTGCCGGCAGGTTCTTCGGTTTGGGCGTTTAAGTTAGGCGGAACGCTACAGCCCACCGTGAAATCGGCTCGATTTCCATCAACTTTGACGACTTCAGCGGCCCAATCATAGATACCGACGAGATAGAAACGACCTCGCTCGACCAAGGAGTTTTACCTGAGGGCGGACACCGCTACTACATCGATGAATACAAATTCAGTCCCGTGCGAACCCGCGTAAAAACAGGAACGCGAGTGACCTGGATCAACAATGGGAAAATAAATCACACCATCACCGCGAAGGACGGATCCTGGACTACTGGCCCGCTCGATCCGGCGCAGAACGGCTATGTCACCTTCGACAAGCCGGGAACCTACACCTACATTTGCAAAGATCATCCTTGGGCGTACGCCCAATTGATTGTCGTTGACGAGGTCGCCAGTAGTGGTCTTTACAACCTACAGCAAGCCAAACGCGGCAAGGTTTTGTACGCTGAAACCTGCATCCGCTGCCACACCGATAACTTGAAAGGCGCGGATCAAGTGCCTCCGCTGGTCGGCGAAACGTTCCTGTCCCATTGGCAGGGTCGGGTTGTAAAAGACTTGTTCGATCGCATCCGCACGACCATGCCACAGGACAACCCGGGGAGTCTCAGCGATCAAGACTATGTCGACATTATTTCGTACCTGCTCGAAGCCAATGACTTTCCGCGAGGTAAAGACCACCTTGAAAATGGTCCGCAACTTTCGAAGAAGACGTTGACGTTCAGTAAGAGATAGCAGTGAGATTGTAGGAGATTTATGAATCCACGTGCGACAGGAACAATCTTCGTGACCCTAGGGGTGACGCTATTTTTCTTCTGGGGCTCGAAAGTAGTTTCGGGCATCCAAGGCGAGTCAAGATCGAGCGGCGGGTTCGCCGCCGTTCGGGGTGAAAGGGGAGGCCAGGATGCTGAGGGCCCTTATGAGGTGGTCGCTGATTGGCCGAAACCGCTGTCGCAGTTACCGGGCCACGATGGGTGGACCTGGGGAACGATCAATGGAATTTTTGCAGAGAGTCCTAATCGGGTATTTGTGTTGCAGCGCGGAGAACTTCCTATCGTAAAAAGGCCCGTAAATACTCCGGTTCCGCAGTTCGGTCCGAGTCTTTCGTACCCGGTCAATGGAGAGCCATTTCGCAATTCCGGGCAAGGTCCAGTTTCTAGCCCACCGGGGCCACCTGGCGAAGAAGGTACTTGGAAAGGAAAATTTGGGGTAGATGCGCGATGGGAGCATTGCTTGTTGGTGGTCAATGCCGCCGGCGATATTACCGAAGCCTGGACGCAATGGGACACCCTGTTTAAGCACCCACATGCAATTTTTGAAAGTCCTTACGATCCGGAAAAAAGCGTTTGGGTCGTCGATGATGGGCGGAATGTAATCTACAAATTCTCGAACGACGGAAAGAAATTGCTCCAAACACTGGGCGTTCCGAACGAACAAGGCAACGATGACAAACATTTCGCGAGACCGACATTCCTCGCGTGGCTACCTGACGGCACGATGTTTGTAGCAGACGGCTACGTGAACACCCGGGTAGTGAAATTTGATAAGAACGGAAAATATTTACTGGCGTGGGGCCAGAAAGGTGAGCCACCACACGACACTCGCCCGGGATACTTCAATACTGTTCACGGTGTCGCTGTGGATCCCGAGACTCGACGAGTGTACGTCACCGATCGGCAAAACGACCGCACCCAAGTTTTCGATGAAAACGGAAAGTTCCTGGATCAATGGCCCTACGGAACAATTCCCCCAGGCGATGGACATGACCGCGGAGTGTACTTCTTATATATGTCAGCGGATCGGCATCTTTGGGCTTCGGATGCATCCACTTCCAAAATTTTAGAATACGATCTGCAAGGGAATTTTCTATATTCATGGGGTGTTCATGGCGATTGGCCCGGATCGCTCTGGGGTGTCCATGAAATGTCTGTCGATCAGGAAGGAAACCTATACGTCTCCGAGGTGGAAGCGGGGCGCATACAAAAATTTCGGCCGAGAAAAGGCGTGAATCCCACGCTCTTGGTTGGACCTCCGCCAACTCTGACAGCAAAGTAACACTGCGATTAACTGGAACCGATAATTTCCGGGTTTGAAAAGCACCATAAGCTGAGTGGTAAATCCGTCACCGGTAAATGTTGTGGGAGCGAGAAACGAATGGGCCCATCCGTCGCCGCCAGTGGAGTTTGCGTTATTGCTCCCACCGCGTTTCACGACGATGGCAGCATCGACTACGAGTCGCTCGAGCGCATGACGGATACGTTTCTCCAGTTTGGTGTAACCGGAATCGCCGTACTGGGGCAGATGGGCGAAGCGCCAAAGCTAGACCACGACGAGGCTTTGCACGTTGCCATAAAAGTTGTCAAGCGGTCTACAGCGCCAGTAATTGTGGGCGTTTCGGCGGCAGGGTTTGCCGCGATGCGCTTGCTTGCCCGGAAGGTCATGGACGCCGGGGCCGCCGCGGTTATGGTAGCTCCGCCGCCGTCGCTTCGGAGCGATGATCAAATCACGGCCTATTACCGCGACGTTGCCGAAGCGCTTGGCCGAGACGTACCTTTCGTCGTCCAAGATTATCCACTGCTCTTCAATGTGACCATGAGCCCGAGCGTTATCCGGCGTGTTGTGATGGAAAACTCTTCCTGCGTCGCTCTTAAGCATGAGGACTGGCCGGGCCTGGATAAAATCTCGACATTGCGTAAGTTCGAGTCCGAAGGGTCAATGCGACACATCCCCATCCTGTGCGGGAACGGTGGATTGTTTCTCGACTTTGAAACGGAACGTGGTGCGGACGGCGCCATGACCGGGTATTGTTTCCCTGACATGCTGGTCGACACGGTGCGCCTGGCGAAAAGTGGGGAACGCGATGCAGCCCATGACCTCTTTGACACGCATCTCCCGCTGATTCGATACGAGCAACAGCCCAACTACGGTCTCGCCGTGCGGAAATATGTGTTTATGCGCCGCGGAATTCTCAAGTCTGATGCACAACGAAGACCCGCCGCCACGCTGTCGGCTTGCGCAAAAGCCGAGGTGAAATACTTGCTTTCACGCATTGCGCGAGCCGATAAGCGTGCGCAGCTCGGATCGCCGAGCTGAAAAGAGGAAAATGCCACTTCGCCCGGAAGTTATCGAAATATTGTCGTCTATATCGACAGCCACTATCACCACCGTCTTGCTCAAGAAGGGCCTGCGCAATGTGTGGATTCGCGGCGCACACCCACTGCGGGGGGGCGGTCCTCGATTGGTCGGACCGGCTTTCACCTTGCGATTTATCCCGGCGCGAGAAGATCTTGCGACCCCCGCATCCTGGGCCTCACCGCGATCGACACGCGCGGCCATCGAAGAGATGCCGGAAGGTGCTGTCGCCGTGGTTGATGCCATGGGGATAAATACTGCGGGCATTTTTGGAGATATTTTGTGTGCGCGGATAAAGAAGCGGAAAGTTACAGCGCTCGTCACGGACGGAGTCGTACGTGATGTGGCCGGCGTGCGCGAGGCGGGCTTGCCAGTGTGGTGCCAGGGTGCCGCGGCGCCTCCCTCCGTCGCGGGGCTGACGTTTGTAAACTGGCAGGAGCCCATAGGTTGCGGAGGCGTGGCTGTCTATCCGGACGATGTGGTGGTGCTTGACGATGATGGTGCCACGTTAATTCCTTCCGCGCTGGTTGACGAAGTCTTAGCCACCGCTCCTGAACAGGAGCGCTTGGAAGCTTGGGTCATGCAGGAAATCGAGCGAGGTGTTCCGTTGCCGGGTTTGTACCCGCCCGATGAAGAAGCTAAGGATCGCTATGAATCGGCGAAACGCCTTTAGTAAAAGTCACTGGAGCCTAGAAAAAAGGAAACGAAAAAAAATCGCCGTAGCTGTTGGTCGAGGATAAAACTCGTTATGTCTCGGATTGTTTCGGTTTCAACATGCAACGTTCGGGTGCCGTTGGATAACCCCACCTCGTTTGCCACACGCACGGTCACGGCTCGAGACTACTGCCTCGTCAAAGTGACGTCGAGTGATGGCGTGGTCGGACACGGATTTTGTTATGTCGGTACCACTGCAGGAAGTTTAGCGCGTATTGCCGTTCGAGAATTATTCGCTCCTCGGTTGCTGGGAGAAGAATGTACTCGGACAGAAGGGTTGTGGGAGGAGCTGTATCGAGAAACGCTCCTGCATGGTCGCGCAGGCAGTGTGATGCGAGCGCTAAGCGCCATTGATATCGCCTTGTGGGACTTGAATGCTCGTTCGGCCGGGGAGCCGCTGTACAAATACATAGGCCACGCGAGTAAGGACCGTGTCCCGGCCTATGCCAGCGGCGGCTACTACTTGGCGGGCAAGACGTCCGAACAATTGGGTGAGGAACTGGCCTCCTACGTTCGCCAGGGTTTTAAGGCGGTGAAGATGAAGGTTGGGCGATTGGGGCTTGCCGAAGAGGAAGCCCGCGTTCGGGCCGCACGCCAGGCTATCGGCCCCGACGTGAAACTAATGCTCGATGCTAATAATGCCTGGCGAGATTTGCCCACGGCGCTTCTCTTCTGCAAGAGATATGAAAAGTATGAGCCCTTTTGGATTGAGGAACCCTTTAGCCCCGATGACATCGAGAATCATTCTAAGCTTGCCAAACGCACTGGAATCCCGGTAGCCACAGGCGAGATTGAAGCCGGCCGATGGCGCTTTAAGGAATTACTCGATAAACGAGCCGCTATGATTTTGCAGCCCGATGCCGCAGTTTGCGGTGGCATTTCCGAATGGCGGCGAATCGCGCAGATGGCTGCGAGCTACAGCGTCGAGGTATGCCCACATTGGTTTCATGATTTGCACGCACATTTGGTGGCCGCAGCTCCCAACGCGCACTATGTGGAATATTTCCCCGACGACCAAGTGTTGAACTTTAGGAAGCTTATCAATCGGCAAGTGGAAGCGGTTGATGGCGACCTCTTGCTAACGCAAGAGCCTGGATTGGGATTCGAGTTTCATGAGGACGTTGCAGCGAAGTATGGTTTACAAAATGAAAAGGTGTGGACCACTGTGGAATGAGTGAGTCAAAGAAGGACGCGACGCGTACATCTTGATTTTCGGGGCTGCCGATTCCCTCGAAAGGAAAGTCATGTTTTTACCGAATGGAGGATGGGAAAATGCTTCTTCGTCTGGGCACTTCAATGTTTCTGGTCACGTGCTTGTTGGTCATGACTTCGGAGAGGACCGTACCGCAAGAGCTGTTGATGCAAAAAGTGATGTCTCTCGACATGGCTCAAGCCATTGCCCAAGGAGCGCTGGCCTCTTGTCGTGCGGATGGCTTTCACGTGAGCATTAGCGTGATTGATGGTAGTGGCGTGCTCAAGGCCTTCATGCGAGATGATGGAGCAGGTCTCGGTTCGGTGGAAGTCAGCCGCCGCAAAGCTTACACCGCACTCATTTTCAGACGCACCTCGGCGGAAACGGCCAAAGTCTGGGCTTCCATGACGCCCGTGCCCATCATCGAAGGTACCGTTGCGCTGTCCGGTGGTGTGCCGATCAAGGCGGGCATCGATGTGATCGGCGCCATTGGCATTAGCGGCGCGCCTGATGGCGACAAGGAAATGGCCTGCGCCAATGCCGGCATCTCTCGGGTTGCCGATAAATTGAAATAAAATAGCCTCTGCGGCAATATCATTGCTTCGATTAATACGATTATTTTATGGATTCATCGTATCTTGCGAATTGACAACTCTGCCTGCAGGCGGAAGATGATCAGGCGACAAATTTCAGAAAATTGGAATTCCGGTCAAAGAGAATTTATCACCCGCGAGGACTTGATGAATTATTTGCGTCGCTGTTTTTCATTGGCGGCAGTTCTTTGTATCGCATTTTTGGTGGCCCAGTGTGGCCAAGCAGAAAATAGCATTCGCCAGGCGGCACCCGAGACGGAGAACTCTAAGGCCGTCGCTACTATCCGCGCATTGGAAGAGCGAGTCGAGGAAGCCACTGTTAGTGGCGACACTGCCTTTCTTGAGAAGGTTTTTGGCGATGATTTCACCTACGCGCGTACCACTGGCGAAGTCGAGAATAAGGCCCAATGGCTCCAGCATGTGGCGCGGAAGCCTTTCTTGTCTCGCAAGATTGTGGCCACGGACATTGAAATTCACGGGGACGTGGCCGTGGTTCATGGACAATTGGATATGGCTGTGCATGACGATCACGGCGGGCACCGAAACTTAGTAAAATATCTGCGGGTGTACCAACAGAGGAATGGTCAGTGGCAAATGCTTACCCATCGCAGTCTAGAGGAAACAGCGAAACCAGTAACGTGAGTCCAGAGCATGCCGATGGTCCGATTCCCGCAGTGAATTCTTCTCGCGGACAAGGTACGGTGGTGGTGTTGGCAGACGGTCCTCTCCCGCAACGCAAAAAGCTTCAAGACTTATGCGGCAAAGATCAGCTCTTTATCGGTAACTCCCTGGATGAGATTAAGCGCGGGACTTCCGACGCTACGGTAATCTTTAATTGGTCTGGGTCGCGCGGATTATTGCGTGATGTGTTTTTGAATTGCCCAAAATTGCGTTGGATACACAGCCGCTCCGCTGGTCTTGAGCGGTCGCTTTTCCCCGAATTGGTAGCCAGCCCAGTCCTGCTCACCAACGGGACGGGAGCTTTTAGCCCGTCATTGGGTGAGTTTGCGCTGGCTGCGATTTTATATTTCGCGAAGGATTTGCGGCGCATGATTCGCAACCAGATGAACGGGGTTTGGGAAGCGTTCGACGTGCTCATGGCCGCAGGTCAAACAGTCGGGATCATAGGATATGGAGATGTCGGTCACGCGGTTGCTGCGCGAGTACGCCCGCTCGGCATGAAGGTATTGGCGATCAAGAGGCACGTTTCCTCCCCTGCGGACACGCTAGCGGAGCGGATCTATGGCGTAGATGGCCTATTGGAAATGCTTTCACGCTGCGACTATGTGGTGGTCACGACGCCCTTGACGGAAGAAACGCGCGGGATGATTGGTGAGCGAGAGATCGCCGCGATGCCTTCGACGGCGGTAATAATAAATCTGGGTCGCGGCCCGGTAATAAAGGAACAAGCTTTGGTGCAGGCGCTTTCGCAAAAGCGCATCCGGGGTGCCGCGCTAGATGTTTTCGACCAGGAACCATTGCCGGCTGGGCATGCATTTTACAAGCTTCAAAATGTTCTACTTTCCCCTCATTGCGCGGATCACACCGCGGACTGGTTGGATGCAGCAATGCAGTTGTTCCTAGAGCAGTTGCAAAGATTCCAGACCGGCGCGCCCTTGATCAATATGGTGGACAAAAAGCTGGGGTACTAATCGTACCCGGGCTATACACAGGAGGAATGCTTTGAGGATCGACAAATTGCTGGCAGGAAGCGTGGTAGCGAGCGTGGTATGTTGCGCATCACTGGCAGAGCCGAAACTGATCCGACTGTCTGGGCCACAAACTTCAGCCCAGGAAGATCGCGGCGCCGCCGCAGCAGAGCTAGAGGGGCTTGAGCATCGCGTGGACGATGCCATTCGGAATGGAGATACCACGTTTTTGCAGTCGGTGTTTGCTGACGATTTTCGTTTTCTGCATTTCAATGGGGAAATTACCAACAAGGCCGAATCGTTACAACAGGTTTCTAAACTTCCCTACACTTTGCGCCACCTGGATGCCGTGAAAATCGAGATGCATGGCGACGTCGCGGTCACCGATGGACTGGTAGATATCAGTGCTCACGGCGAGCACGGCAACCACAGCTATCTAATGAAATATGTCAGGGTCTACCAGCGCAGAAATGGTCATTGGCAGATGCTGATGCAACACAGTGTGGGAGAGACTTCCCCGATAGCTTTCGACATTCCATCATCAAAATAGAGTGGAGATGCTAGCCGATTCCCAGCAGCTGCATTGGTCTGGTTCTTAAAATCTGGTCGACTTCCTCTTTTTTCAATCCAACTTCACTGATGTAGTCGATCGAACGCTTAAAGAGGGCCCCCGGTTCGTAAGGGAAGTCCGTACCAAATACGAGACGGTCCGCTCCTAGAGAGCGGATGCCGGCTTCAAGTGCGGGATCATATCCGTGCCCGACGGTGTCATACCACATGCGACGGGCCGTCGTGCTTGGCGCCTCACCGAGTGTCGGATTTTCCCATTTGTAGATGTTGTCGAGACGTTGCATCAGCATCGGAAGCGCTCCCCCGATGTGGGTGTTGATGATCTTCAGCTTCGGGTATTTCTGAGGAATTCCACGAAGGATCAAGTGTGCTACCGCTATGGTGTCTTCGATCGGTGCGCCGATCATCCAGGTAAGATGAAAATTCTGAATCAGTGGTGAGTACGCACCGTAACCACCGGGGTGCACGAATAACACACTGCCACGCCGGTTGAGCTCCTCATAAACAGGCAGGAAAGAGGGATCTGCAATCGATTTATCCAGAATGGAGGTGGGAATGGTGGCGCCGACGAAACCGCGCCGGCCCAACGTGCGCTCCAGCTCTTTAAGCGACTCGTCGACGTGCGGCAATGGTACGGCGGCGTAAGCAACAAATCGTTTCGGCCACTTCTCGACAGCCTCCAGGTACAAATCATTCGCTACGCGCGCCGCCGTCACCGCGTGCTGCTTGTTCTCGAATTGAGGCGCTTGCGGACAGATGGAAAGCGCTTGCATGGCGATTCCTGCTGCATCCATCATGGCAAAACGCTTCTCCATTTCAGCCTCGCTGTTGCCAGCACCTTTCCCTCGTTGTACCGCGACATCTTTCTTACCGTACTTTTCCATCAGGTCGAGAAAGCCATCCGTCCACAGGTGGCCGTGAACATCGATGGCTCCGGAACTTTCTACTTCTCCTTTGACACGCGGAGCGATCAGAGCGGCTGCAGCCGCAAGAGAGCCCCAGCGAAGAATTTCGCGGCGGGTTATAGAGCGCTGTTCGATCATCAGGAGTGGCCTCCGCTTGTAGGTACGCAAGAGCATTACGCGAAAGTCCGCAAAGATATTCCGGAACTAAAAGGTATGTGGTTATAAACGCCTTTTCGCGGCAATAAAAATTAACTGCTGGTGGCCCGGGCGTCAACGCGGATTGGAAGTTTTACTGCCCGGAAGAAGCGTTTTTGTTCCATATGCGGAACAGGGCGTATTGTTTCCCGGAGCGAAGCGTACAATCAGAAAAATATTGGCAACCATGATGGGAGAAAAGCGCAGCAAGCAGTTCCATCCCGGAAACGGAAGATAAAATGAATACAAAATTTATCGGCAAGCCGCACGAATGGGATCCGCGTCGCGTTTACAGCCAGACCGGAGCAGATTGGCAATACCGGGTTGATTTTGAACGCTTGCGCAAGGATCGCTTGCAGCGCGTGCGCGAACAAATGACGGCGCGCGACGTTGGTGCTGTGGTGCTGTTTGCCGGAGCAAATATCCGTTACGTGACTGGGTCTTACCAGGGCAATTGGAAATACAACATAAACATCCGATACGTTGTGGTTCCGAACGGTGGCGAGCCGGTGTTGTTTGAAACTGCCGGATCGGACTTGCATTGCGCCGAGATGGACTTGCCGTGGATGGAAGAACGCATCCGGCCAGCCATTACCTGGCAGTGGGCCGAGGGGGCCGTTGCACACATGGCCGGAAGGATGGCGCAAAGTGTCGTCGATGTGCTGGACGCCCACGGCCTGAAGAAGGAAAAAGTCGGAATCGATAATTTAGATATGGCCGCGTTAAAAGCGTTTCAATCCGCCAACGTGAACATCGTGGATGCATGGCCACTCATATCTTCGGCGCGAGTGGTTAAGACCCGCGACGAGGTTGAATTGCTGAAGATGTCCTCCAGCATCGGCGACGCGGCGATGTGGAGAATCAAGTATGAATGGTTGAAACCCGGAGTTCGCGAACGCGAGATCGAGGCCAAGGTTCACGAGTTCATGCTCGAACGTGGTTGCGAGATCATTTACGACATCATTGTGGCTTCCGGGGGAAACACTAGCCCGTATCGCCGGTGGGCGACCGACAAGATCATTCGCCAAGGCGACCTGGTCATAGTAGACATTAACGCTGTCGGGCCTTCTGGTTATTTCATCGACTTTGTGCGTTGCTTTAAGTGCGCGGGAGTGCTCAATCAGAAGCAAATCGACCTTTATCGCGAAGTTTACGACTCCATGTATGCGGGACTCGAACAATTAAAGCCCGGAAACACCACCGCAGACGTGGCCGCGGCTTTTCCGGAGTACGACGACGACAAGTACGGCACCGTTACCTTGCAGCAATTTGCGCACAGCATCGGCCTGACGCTCTATGAAGGCATGTGGATTTCACGTGCCTATTCCTTGAAATATCCCGCAGAAATTAAAGAAAACATGTACTTCGCTATCGAGACATTTGCCGGGCATCCCGGCCTCGAGCAAACCACTCGGCTTGAAGAAAATGTCCTGGTGTCCGGCAAGGGGCCGGTAGTTTTCACTCTGATGGAGCACATGGAAGAGGCCTTCAAAAAATAGCATGGCCCGCAAACTGGTTGCTGTCACTGACTCGGTGTTCCCAAATCTCGATCCTGCACGGACGGTGCTACGGAAGATCGATGCGGATTTGTTGCTCGCCAAAGGAACTAAGCCAGAGACGATTTTGCAGGTCGCCAAGGATGCAGATGCGCTGCTTACCACGTACGCGAAGGTGACCGCCGAGATGATTCCGCAATTGTCACGTTGCCGGATCATCAGCCGCTTCGGTATTGGGGTAGACAATGTAGACATTACGTCAGCGACTAAGAAGGGCATCGTGGTCACGAGAGTTCCAGACTACTGTCTTGACGAAGTTTCTGATCATGCCATGGCTTTATTACTGGCACTGGCACGCAAAATTCCGTTTAGCAATGCGCGCGCTCACGGGGGAACCTGGGAAATGAAGGCGGTGGTTCCCATCCATCGGCTCCGGGGAAAAGTCTTGGGCTTGGTGGCGTTTGGCCAGATTCCGCAGTTAGTCGGGCCCAAAGCGCAGGCTTTTGGGATGAGAGTCGTGGCTTACGATCCCTACATTTCGTCCGAAATTCTCTCTCGCGCGAATGTGGAACGCGTAGAGTTCGAGGAACTGCTGAAAACCTCGGATTATATTTCGATCCACACGCCCCTCCTTCCAAACACGCGTCATTTATTTGGCGCCGAGGTTTTTAGCCGCATGAAGCCATCCGCGTACTTGATCAACACCGCGCGAGGACCGATTGTCGATGAGTTTGCGCTGGCCGCGGCTCTGGACGGGAAACAGATCGCTGGCGCAGCTCTCGATGTCATGGAAAATGAACCCCCCACGGGTTCTCCGTTGCTGGGCCGCGAAAACGTCATCATCACTCCACATACAAGTTTCTATTCGGAAGAGTCGCTTGTGGATTTGCAGATCAAAGCGAGCGAGGAAGTAGTGCGCGTGCTCTCTGGGATGCCTGCTCGCAATCCCGTCAATCCTGAGGTGATGAGCCGGCTTAAAAGTTTCATTTAACTGGGAGGTCCTACAGATGGCGAAAGAGCCGTGGAAGAACGATAAGTGGTTTGTCAGTCCTTGGAATTTCAATAAAGAAATTACCAAGCAACTCCATTTTCCCAAGCAGATTAAGATTCACGACATCACCCTGCGCGATGGCGAGCAGCAGACTGGCGTAATTTTTACCAAGGACGACAAGATTAAGATTGCGGAAAAGCTAGCGGAAGCTGGCGTACACAGGATCGAAGCCGGGATGCCCGTCGTTTCTCCGAGCGACGATGCGGCCATCAAAGAAATCGTAAAGCGCCATCTCGGTCCGCAGATTTTCGCATTTTCACGTTGCATGGTGGAAGACGTCAAGCGGGTGGTCGACTGCGGTGTAGACGGTATCGTGATGGAGGTGCCCTCGAGCGAGCATATTATTCAATATGCCTACAAGTGGAAGCTCGAGAAGGCCATTGAGCTCTCGATAGAGTCGACGGCCTACGCGCACTCACAAGGGCTTGAAGTCGTATTTTTCCCCATAGATTTCAGCCGGGCGGAAATGAATTGGGTGCTGGATCTAATTACCCGTGTTGCCAACGAGGGTCACATGGATGCACTCGCGCTGGTGGACACTTTCGGAGTTCTGGCCCCCCAGGCCGTACCCTATCTCGTGCGAGAAGCGAGAAAGCGTATCAACAAACGCCTTGAGGCGCATTTCCATATGGATTTTGGCATGGGCGTTGCCAATACCATCATTGCGCTGGCGGAGGGAGTCGAGGTAGTTCATTCGACAGTGCTCGGCCTAGGGGAACGCGCTGGTAATACGCCAATGGAAGAGACCGTAATGGCGCTGCTGACGTTGTACGGAATCGATACCGGAATCAAGTATGATCAGCTTTATTCGCTAGCGAACTTGGTAAAATCGCTTTCCGGCCATCACGTTGCTTCGAACCGGCCAGTAGTCGGCGACTCCCTATTTCAAATTGAGTCCGGGATCATTGCCAGTTGGTTCGAGAATTGTGGCGAGCGAAATCCGACGGAACTTTTCCCTTATCACTGGGATGTGGTAGGCCAGCCAGCTGCCAAAGTGGTTTTGGGCAAAGGCAGCGGCATCGATTCCATCAAGAATGCATTGAAGAATCTTGGCGTCGCGGCCAGCGAAGAAGAAGCCATGAAGGTGGTGGTAGCGGTCAAGAACTTCTCGCTTAATTCTAAGCGTCTCTTGACGGAGGAAGAATTCCGTCAAGTTGTCGATACTACTCTTCCTGATAAAGCGGTCCGTTCCGGGCAAGTCCATACGCAACGCTAAAGACGGGATTTCCATGAAAGCAATGGTCTTGAGAGCCCCGCGGGATGTGGGCTTCGAAGAAGTCAAACGGCCGGCGCCCGGCCCCGGCCAAGTGTTAATTCGCATTACCCATAGTGGAGTGTGCGGTACAGATCTCAAGATTTACGACGGGGCGGTTCCGGTTCGCTATCCCCTCATCATGGGTCATGAAATGTGCGGCGAGGTAGTCGACTTTGGTGACCGTGTCAATCGGGACGGTCGGATTCAAGTGGGGAACCGCGTTATTGTGGACCCCTGTGTCTCTTGCGGAGTGTGCATTAATTGTCAATGCGGACAAACGAACTTGTGCTGCCATGGCGGCTTAGTCGGTCGAGATTCAAACGGCGGTTTCGCTGAATATCTGCTAGTTCCGCTGAGTCACGTTTTCGTGCTACCCAGCGAGGTAGATAGTCAGAAGGCTCCTCTGCTGCAGGTGCTGACCACCTGCATACATGCGCAACGTTTTCTCAATATCTTTCCCGGCCAATCCGTCGTTGTTGTAGGTCTCGGAGTAACGGGCCAACTGCACTTGCAGTTGGCCAAGTCGTGTGGCGCGGATCCAGTTATAGGGGTGACGCGTAGTGCCTGGAAAAGGCGATTGGCGAAAGAATTTGGCGCCGATGTGACATTCTCTAGCGGCTCCGGAGCAGTTCGCGGCATCCTTGAAGCTACTTCTGGCCAGGGAGCTGACATCGTGATCGTGGCCACTGGTTCATTGCCGACCATTGCGGACGCTATTTCCATGTGTCGTCCCGGCGCAACCCTGCAATTATTCGGAATCACCACCGAAACGGAAGGGAAGCTCCCTTTTTACCAGTTTTATTTTAAGGAATTAAGAATATTTAACTCCCGAGCTGCCACCGCGGAAGATTTTCCCGTTGCGGTCGATCTAGTGGCCAGGGGAGTGGTAAAACTCGACGCGCTCATAACTCATGTTCTGCCGCTCGCGAAGCTTTCCTCTGCGATCGAAATGCTGGTGACGGACGAAGACCAGCGAATGAAAATAATTTTGGAGCATCGCTGAGTGAAAGGCATCCGACTCGTGGGTAGGCGAGAGCCAATGGCGAGCGATTGTGAAATGGCTTTCATAAATCTTCTCCTCTCGCTAGGATGAGCTGGTTGGCGCGTGCCGTGTTTCACCGCGCCCTTGATCAGCCGATTTTTCGCGAGGTCTTTATGAGTAGCAACAAAGCGAATCCAGCGCTTCAGCGGGCTCTCGACATTCTCGACGTTATTTCCGAGAGTAATGCAGGATTCACAAATGCAGATCTGGCACGGCGACTTGAGATGCCCAAGAGCTCAGCCAGTTCGATTCTTCGCGTGTTGCAAAATCGCGGGTATTTATGCCGCGCCGTGAGTAACGGGCGCTACAAGTTGGGTTTCAAGCCCCTCACGCTTGGTAGAAAATTGTTAGAGCATTCCGCCATACGCGATTTGGCGTTGCCGCTGATGCGGGATTTGGTGCAACGAGCGGATTTAACGTGCCACCTCGCCATATTTGGACAGTATGAAGCCGTGCATATGGAAAAAATAGTTGCTCAAAAGTATTTCAAGGTGGACCACAGTAGGTCAGTGGGCGAACGTGTTCCATTGCATTCCTCGAAGCGTTGGCAAGGCTTTGCTCGCTTGGCAGGACCAACCAGTTTTAGAAGCTTCCCTGCCGCAGCTCGAACTACCTAGGACGGCGCCACGAACGATAACCACTCGTGCGAGACTCTTAGCAAAATTAAGCGAGATCCGCAGCCAGGGCTACGCCATAGACGACGAGGAGTGCCGCGCGGGATGGCGCTGTGTGGGAGCACCTATCTTCGACCACCTAGGTGGCGTGCGTGTGGCCATCTGCTTAACGGGTACGGTAAGGGAGTTGAACGATTCGAGGCTGGCCTTCGCAACCACGGCGGTTAAGGAAACTGCGCGACAGATATCGCGCAGGTTTGCTAGCGAGCACCTTCAATTCGCTACGTATGGATGAGTGTAAAGCTCCCCGCTGACAACGTAATGACACCTGCAACTCCCGAGCTAGGGTCCACAAGGAATAATCTGGAGAAGGAGCATGGCAGCCGAGCGATCGCCATGTTTTGCGTGCTGCTTGGGGCGTACATGCTCATGGCCGCGGACCGGTATCTTTTTCCCGTGCTAGCGCCAGACGTGCGAAGGGAATTTGGTTTCTCTTTGGCTGATACCGGCCTGTTGACAACGATTTTCACTCTGGGTTTGGGTCTTGGTGGGCTGCCGACAGCTCTCTTCCTGGCGCGGTCTTCCCGCAAATCCGTTCTGATGGTGGGAACCGCCATATTTTCCGTGGGAACAATGCTTACCACGGTAGCACACGGATTTTGGTTAATGGTGTTGTGCTTGGCGGTAACAGGTATCGGCATGGCTATGCTGGCAACGGCAATGTTCGCTCTGGCGGCCAGCTATTTTACCGAATATCGTGCGGCAGCCATTGGTTCGGTGAACTTTTGCTATGGACTTGGAGGCTTTATCGGCCCCATCCTGGCAACCGCGATGCTGACTTCTTATGGCAACTGGCACGCGCCCATGGTGACCTTCGGAATTTTCGGTTTTGTGATCATCGCCTTGATCGCGGCCATGGTGCGTCCGTGGTTCAGCGAAACCCGTCACGTTTCGCTACTACCCGGTCATGCGCACGGCGCGCAAACGCTCGTAAATCGCAATTCGATGCTGCTTGCGGTGCTGTGCCTCGTACACGGTCTCAGCATGTACGGCTTTCTCGGCATGTATCCCACTTTCCTCCGCGAGAGTTTACACTACACGCCCAAAGCTGCGGGATTGGTAATGAGTTTTTTTGGCTTGGGAGCTCTGGCTTCCATCATTGGAGGTTGGATCGGAGATCACTTCTCGCCATTGCTCGTGTTAAGCACATCTTTTTTCTGCGTGGCCATTCTGGGATATCTCTTGTTTCAACCGTCGGCAACGGTCGTGATGCGGGAAATCCTGACCTTACTTTACGGCGTAATCGGCAGCGCCCTACTGTATGTCAATCTGGCGGCCTACCACGTAAAAACCCTGCGTAGCAGTCTGTCCAACCGTGGATCGGGAATGTTTGTGACCAGTTTTTATGGACCTGCCGCCTTCGGCGGATATTTGATTGGAGCGATCGCCGCGCACGGCGGATGGTTGGTAGCGGGAGAATTTCAGATTTCTCTTCTCTGCGTGATCGGCGGACTTCTGGCCCTAGCACTGCGACCCGAGCAAATGGCGCTATAAGAAATTCCTCTCGATGGGGCGCCTAAATAAAAATCTTATATTAAAATGAGTTACGTATATAGATTTTACTCAGATAAATATTCCTTTATTTCTTCGAGCTCCTAGATTCATGTCAATGTTGCATTGCTTCATAC
>CAVPKZ010000062.1:0-6170 GCA_963705755.1 uncultured Acidobacteriota bacterium
TTTTCGTCTGCTCGTTCAGTTTCATCTTGTTCGTCCCTGCTCTCAGTATTGCCGATCATCCTCGCGCTGTTGCTCGGCATCCGCGTTGGTCTTCGCCACTTACATCATCATGCCGGGCTGATGTGCCTGCCGCGCAACGCGGGCGCGCTGGTCGGGTTCGGGTTCCTGCTCGCGCTGGCCATCAGTACCCGGATCCGCGAGAGATCGTCAACTGGACCAGCGTGTGGGTGCTCGGCGTGCTGACCCTGAGCATGTTCGCGTTCAACGCGTTGATCGCGGCGATCCGCCAGCTCAAGGCGGCCCAGGTGGAGATGGCCAAGATGGCGGTCGCCGCGGAACAGTACCGGCTCGCACGGGATCTGCCGACGTGCTCGGGCACAGTCTGACCGAACGATCACGGTCACCGCAGGCCTGGCCCGGCGAGTGCTGGAAGAACTTGAGACCGACCGGGAGCGGGCCATGGCCGAGGTACCAGGTAGCAGGAGTTGGCTCGGCAGGCCATGGCCGAGGTGCGCGCGACCGTGTCGGTTACCGGACACCGTCGCTGTTCTTGATGGTCTCCGCTTGGTGTCGGAGTTGCTATTTGACATGCGGCACTTCCCTGATTGGGACACTATGCGCTGTGACCTAGTTGCGATAACGTACCCGAAGTGGCCGACCCTCCCATCGACTTGGAATCGCTCAGGACGCAGATCGCAGCCTTGACCGCGCGCGTCTACCAACTGGAACTGGCGCGTGATTTACGTTCCACGCCGGTTTCCGCACCCGTTCCTCAACCTTTAAAACCGGAACCTTTAAAACCGGAACCTTTAAAACCGTTAACTCCAGCGCGAACCTCCGCCTCGGCGACTCCCGAACACCCATTGCAGCGCATCCCTGCATCGCCCGGCTTGCACACACCGCCCCGAATTTCTAACCCTTTGTCTGTCCCTCGCGGTCAAGCGGGCGATCTGGAAAAGAAGATCGGACAGTATTGGCTGAACCGCATCGGCATCGCCGCCATGCTCATCGGTGTTTCGTATTTTCTTAAGTACGCATTTGAAAACAACTGGATTGACCCGGTGGGCGAATCGGCATTGGGCTTTTGGCTGGAATCGCGCTGATCTTGTGGAGCGAGCGTTTCCGAACCCGCGGCCACGCTGCGTTCTCCTACTCCTTGAAAGCCGTGGGCATTGGCACGCTGTATTTATCATTGTGGGGCGCGTTTCAGGTCTATCACCTGATCCCTGCGAGCGCGGCTTTTATAGTGATGATCCTGGTTACCGCGTCAACCATCGCGCTGGCCTTAAGCCAGGACGCCGAGTTGCTCGCGAGTTTTGCCATGATCGGCGGCTTTGCCACGCCTGCCCTGCTCTCCACCGGCCAGAATCACGAAGCAGTGCTCTTCTCCTACATCGCCCTCCTGGACTTGGCCATTCTTCTGATGGCCGTCGTCAAACCCTGGCGACGTTTGTTGTGGGGAAGTTTTGCTGGAACCCTCGTGTTGTACATGGGCTGGTATTCCAGCTACTACACCCGCGACCAACGGCCGCTCACCGTTTTTTTCGCCGCACTCTTCGCAGCCATTTTCGCAGCAGTTCCGCTGGCTACTCGCCATGAACGTTCCACGCGGTTTTTTGGGCCCAGCATTACGCTGACCTTACTCCCGCTCATGAATGCGGTGATATTTTTTCTGCAGTTGTATGTCATGTATGAAAGTGAAACGACCACGCTCACCTGGTTTGCGCTCGCGTTGGCCGCCTTCTATTTGTGCATCAGCGCTCTATTCAAAAAACGCTTTCCTACAGACGACGTAACCGTACTCAATCTATTGCATGTGGCCATCGCCATCGCCTTCATCACCATTGCCATCCCATTAAAGCTCGAAGCCCACTGGATAACCATCAGCTGGTTGATCGAATCGGCGGTCCTGTTGTGGATCAGCGTACGCACACAAACTAATTTTCTTCGTTATCTCGCGGTTGCAGCCCTCTCGCTGGGAATTTTCCGCTTGTTGGTCTTTGACCAGATGCAGGCCAACACGCTGATATTTAATGCCCGATTTGCTACCTACGTTGTTGCCATTGCCGTTCTGGCTGGCATCGCCATCCTCGGGAAGCAGCACGCCGCGCAAAACGAACGCCCTTTTCTACAGCTCGCGGTAATAGCGCTCAATCTGCTGGCATTGATCGCTCTTACCCGCGAGGCTGCTGATTATTTTGATCGTCAAATGCTTGGCATCGGTAATCACTGGCAATATGACCACCAGCTTTTTGTGGTTCGCGGATTCACCTACTCTGCGATTTGGTTGATTTACGGCGCCGCATTGATGGCCGTCGGTTTCCGCAATCGGAGTGCATTTCTCCGCTGGCAAGCGCTGATTTTAATCGCCTTCACCACCAGTAAAATCTTTCTGTACGACGTGTCCCAGCTTGGCGGAAGCTACAGAATCCTGAGTTTCATCGCCCTTGGTGCGGTTTTGCTGGGAATATCTTTCATCTATCAACGCGACTGGCTGAAACTTTCCCCTGAATCATCGGATCCATCCGCACCTGCCCATCCCGCTAAGGAAATGTCGTGAGTAAAATTTCATCGGCAGCCTTAGCCATAATCCTGGCCTTCAGCGCTTCTCCTTCCTATTTCAAATATCGCCGCCAGGTACAGTCCACAAATTCCGCCGGGCAACATTACATTGTCGTGGACGAAGCGCTCTGGCGCCACGCCCGGCCGGACCTGAATGACTTACGAATGTACGCAGCGGGAAAAGAAATCCCTTACAAAATGACGGCGGAGACGGCGGGCTCAGAAACCGAACAGAAACAATTCCGCGTGCTTCAGCCCTCTTCCATCGGCGGAAAAACTCAATTTCTTCTGGACATGTCCGGCGTCGATGAATACGACCGCATCCATTTGACGCTGGCCACCAAAAACTTTGTCGCTCATGCTCGCGTGGAAGGCCAGGACGATCCACATGGACCCAAGTGGGCTCTTCTCGGCACCACCACGCTCTACGAACTCTCCGATGAAAAACTTGGCTCCAACAGCACGCTGCAAATTCCCTTGAGCGCTTTTAAATTCCTGAAAGTCACCGTCGACAGCGCCGTGAAACCCTCCGACGTAAAAAATGGCACGGCCGGCGCAACGCGCGCCCAGAAAGCTGTTTGGCGCGACGTCATCGCTACATCCAGCGTGCAGCAGCACGGAAAAGAAACGGTAATTACTTTTGATGTCCCCGCAAACACGCCCGTGGAGCGCCTTACGCTGGATATTGATCCCGCCCAGTCAAACTTTTACCGCCAGATCCAAATTCGCGGCAGCCAAGATGAGCCGTACGCCACCAATCAGATAAGCCGCATTCACAAGCTGCGCAATGGTCAAAAAGTGGACGTCGACCGAACTTCCATAGAACTTTGCGGAAATTGCCAGCGAACTTTGAAGGCCGTAATTCAAAACGGAGACGATCCGCCTTTAAAGATCACAGGCGCGCACCTGCTACAGTGGGAGCGGCGAATTTATTTTGATTCCCACACAGGTGAGCGGCCATGGCTCTGTTACGGCGACGAAAAACTTGCTGCCCCGGAATACGACTACGCTAAACTATTTCAAAAGGACGCCGCTGTTCAGGCCGTCGCGTTAGACCCTGAAGTGAATAACGCCGCATATGTTCCGAGGCCTGACGACCG
Organism: uncultured Acidobacteriota bacterium; assembly: GCA_963705755.1. Classification (GTDB taxonomy): domain Bacteria; phylum Acidobacteriota; class Terriglobia; order Acidiferrales; family UBA7541; genus Acidiferrum. The sequence goes on from CAVPKZ010000062.1 coordinate 3,663, forward strand.
CCCCTGGTCGGATCAACATCCCGCTCTGCTATGGATTGCCATCCTCGCGGCTGTAATTATTTTGGGTGGCGTCGCGGTGCGCTCGTTGAAAACAAGTCCGAAGCCCGCTTCGTAAAAAGTTCTTTACCTTAAAAAAATTGAAGGAATCCTATCTCTCGCGGTGGGAAAAAGTCATTTAGCAGGGAAAACTTTTTACGTCACAATCGAAGTTGCCTTCGTCGCTCAGGGCTGCCGCGGTTCACGCGCCACAGGCGTCAGTAGTCCATTTTTTACCCGGAACTCCGATCCTCTCCACCGGATTCTGTCGGATAACAATCCCACCAACCACACAATAGAGGTGATTGCGTCACGCACCGGGAGCAGCCAAAGCTTACTGATGATCGTTTGATCGCGCAGTCCCCATACCCCTGCGACCCACGCTACGCTCATCCGCAGCACGAAATACGCCACTAAATACCCGATAGCCACGCTCGTCCAACCCGCGGCGCCGGCGACAATAGCCGCAAGCATCGCCCAAGGAAGTCCGTGCGTAAAAATCATTCCGGCGTACGCCACCGGCCGAACATTTCGCAACCCAATAGCCCAACGCAACTCCTGGCCAAAAAGCTCTTCAATTGTCTCCTTGGGAAAAACAACGGACACCGCTTCCCGCATGATCTCCACTCGATGTCCTTGCCGCGCAATACGATTCCCTAACTCGAAATCGTCGGAATGATGATCGGCCATCGATTCCCAGCCGCCTATCTCCGCGAGGCGCTCCTTGGTAGTCGCCATCGTCCAGCCAAATGCGAACTGCACGCCGCCCTCAAGCCTGCGTGCTATCAGCGCGCTTGGCAACGAATCCGAGCACATGCTCAGCATTGCCAGATCTGCCGCCAGCGTCCCGCCACCCGCGCAGCGATAGAATGACGTAACCGCGCCCACCTCAGCATCTGCGAACGCCCCCACCAGTTCGCGCAAATAATCTGGCCCCACCCGAACGTCGCTGTCACTCATCACCAGCAATTCGTACTCCGCTTCTTTTACTAAACGGTACAAATTGCTAATTTTATTATTTTGCCCCAAACGTTCGACGGAAGTGGCCAGCCGGATTCGCGTATTCGGAAAGTCCCGCTGTAATTTCTCAATCACCGGAACTATCGGATCACTCGGATCGGTAACTGCGAAAATAATTTCGTACACCGGATAATTCAGCCGGCAATAACTGGCAAAGTTATCGTACGCTTCGGAATCCACGCCGCGAACTGGTTTCAGAATGCTCACTGGCGGCGCAAATCCATCATCCCGCGGTGGCAAGCGCCGGATAGTGCGAAAGTACCCGATGATATTGTAGAGAGAAAGAATGTAGTAAATCAGCGGACACAGCGCCAAGAGCAACAGGAGTGAGCGTAATGCCATTAACACGATTTATCTGCCCGCCGGGCTAAAATGTCCATAATCGTGACGCCTGGAAATATGATCAACTGAGAGGAACTCTTCTCAGAATCATACGCTCAATTGCTGCCGGTATTCGACAGCAAATGTGTCGGCGCGTTTTGCCCGGTTTCTTTACCGAAAATCCAGCGTTGCCGATGCAACCTTAATAATTTGGTTACAATCTAAATAGCCTCAAATATACTGATAACCAGTTCTGATTGATGCCAGCACAAGTTGCGACACGTTATCGAGAATCTCTTGAATTTTGATCTGTGCCGGACCTGCCGGGCCTTCATTCCTGCGCCGTTGCTGCGTAGCATTGTAATTTATTGCGCGCATTTCGACACCAGTAAGATTGAGTTTTCCGGCGAGGCCGTTTAAAACGCATTTCGCCGTGGGGGATGGTATATGAAGCATTTTATTTTGTCGGGAATGAATTTCGTTGGCCGGCCGCCGCTTTTTGTCACCGGTTTACTCCTGGCCTTTCTCTTCACGGCCTCGCTTCCCACCTACTCTCAGACTCAGCCTGCTCCGCAGAACACTGCAGAAGGCGGTAACCCTTCGCGCTCCAGACGCCTGTCGCAACCTAACGATCTCGCCAATGAAAACTACGAGCATCTCGCCGCGGCCCCGCGCCAGCTCCAGGAAGTGCTGACGAAAGACGCTGGCCTGCTCGTGGAACTCAAACGATTAGCTATCAAGCAAGCCACCGATGATGGCCAGATAGTAGAAGATTCTTCACTTACCGATCAAGCTATCTTTGACCGTCTGGAGCAGGACATCAAATTCCGCTCCCTGGCTACCAGGCTGGTGCAGCGTTACGGCTATTTGCTGCCCACTTTCAATCCAGATTCTGAAGTTGGCAAACAGCGAGAATTCATTCTCAAAGAACGCGCCCGCCGCCAAACGCAGCTCGAAGCTGAGGAAGATGCCGAAATCGACTCCGAAATCAAACGGCGAGCTCGCGGCGTCGAGGCTTCCGACACTTGTGATCCTATGCGTCCAGGTTGCAGAAGTTCTCCTGCTCGGAAGGCTCCCGGAAACGTGCTAACGGCTCAACGCGCTTCCCGAAGTTCCCGATCAGGCAATTCT
>CAVPKZ010000063.1:0-7608 GCA_963705755.1 uncultured Acidobacteriota bacterium
GCTGTGTCATATTTATTATTATAGCATAAACTTGTAATATATGCACATGCTTTTAATAAATTTTGACATCCTAAAGCGAAACAGATACAATAGTCTGGATTATGAAAAAAGATTTTCATCCACAGGATTATCGCGCAGTCGTGTTTCAGGATTTGAACAACGACTTTTCGTTTTTGACACGCTCGACCGTGGCGAGCGACGAGGTCGTGAAGTGGAAGGACGGCAACGAGTATCCGCTCGTTAAAGTGCATATTTCTAGCGCTTCGCATCCGTTCTTTACGGGCGAAGAGCGCGTGCTGGACATCGAAGGCCGCGTCGACAAGTTCAAGGCTCGCGCCGGGCCGCCGAAGCCGCCAAAGAAACTCGCGCCAAAGCCGCTCAAAAACAAGCCAAAGGCGCAAAGCCGCCCAGGCCGAAAAAGCCGTAACTGGCGGAGTCAGTCGGCGGATGACATTCGGCCCAAACTGGAAGGGTTGGAGCGTATGGTCACCTGATGCAAAATACATCGCTTATGGTGTGGAAAATGCCGGCAAACTCAGAATTGTCCGCAAACCCTCGGACGGATCTGGCGCCGAAGAAACACTGCTACTCTGGGACCAGAGACTTCGGAGGCAACGGTTGCGGACTGGTTGCCGATGGCCGGTATTTGTCCTACGACGCTTACAACCTCAAGGAGGGCCGCAGGGCACTTTGGATTCTGCCTCTGTTCGGTGATAGAAAACCGTTTCAGTGCGCACCGGCAGTTGCCGGCAATCAGGCAGCCGGAAGTGTACGTCGTTCCATTTCCGGGCCCTGGCGGAAAATATCAGATTTCACAAAATGGCGGGTGGCTAGTTCGCTGGGACAAGAAGGGCGACCTCTTCTTCTTAACCACTGGCAACCAAGTGACGAAGCAGAATTGGCTCTAAGCACGCAATCGCTGCAAGTGAAGTCTCTCCGTCCCCTCTTCCAAATGAACTTGGCGGACACGGCAGCCCCTTTGTTCGACGTGAGCGCCGACGGCCAGCGCTTCCTCGCAGTGACTCCTGCGCGCGCCGAGTCCAGCTCAATCAGTTTGCTGCTCAACTGGCCTGCGATGCTCCACAAGTAAATTATTCGGGTGAGAATCTATCAGGCGTTTCTAAAGCGAACCGACATCTGTGGATTCTTTTCTGATCAAGAATTACGCGCCTCGTGGTCCGTCGATTTCGCTCAACGATAAAAGAGTTATCGGCCTGACCCTCAAACTCCCTTCAACAAATGTCCCATCTTCGATCTCTTCGTCTTCAAATACGCCCGCGAGGTCTTCGAAATCCTCGGCTGGCACGGCACTCGCTCCACCACACGAATCCCAGAATTCTCAAGCTGCCGCACCTTCTCCGGATTATTCGAAAGCAAACGAATCTTCTGCGCCCCCAGCTGCTTCAAAATCGCCGCGCAAAATTCGTAATCGCGAGAGTCCGCCGCAAATCCCAACTCCTCGTTGGCCTGCACTGTATCCATGCCACCGTCTTGCAACTCATAAGCGCGCAATTTATTCATCAGTCCGATCCCGCGTCCTTCCTGTGGCAGATAAATCAACACCCCCGCCGGCGCGCGCCCAATCTCTCTCAGCGACAATTCCAGCTGCGCCCGGCAATCGCAGCGCATCGAAGCCAGCACATCCCCCGTCAAGCATTGCGAATGCACCCGCACCAGCGGCGCCACCTTACCCTTCAAATTCCCGCGTACCAACGCCACCGCCTCATCCAACGCGCCCTTAAATCCATAAATCGTGAAGTCCCCATATCGCGTCGGCAATTTCGCCTGCGCCACCATCTGCAACTCCACATCCTTGCTCTTTTCCAAAGTTGTACTCTTCAATGTTTTATCCATGGTACCGCCCCAAACTCCGAATCCACCTCGAAGCCTCAAACCTCCAACCTCGAGGATCGAACCTCCAGCCCTTTGATGCCTACAAACAAATTCCCGCTACTCTAACCTCCACACCTCGAGGCATCGAACCTCCAACTTCCAACCTCGAATCTCGAGGACATACTTTACATCCCGCGTAACATTAGCTTAGCGTAAGCAAAGCCGCCTCAACGCGCCATGGACCCGACCACCTCAACCCGCGACCTGCTCTTCACCTTGCTGCTAAAGGTTGGCGTGGCCTCCTCCATCGCCGCTCTCCTCGCGCGCTGGAACACTTTCCGCCGTGTGCTTTTCACCGAAGAGCGCGATCCCGACCAAAAACTCAAACTCATGCTCTTCATGACCCCGCCGCTCATCCTCGGCGTCACCCTGCGTCTCGTCGGCTACCCCTACCGCTTCGCCGATCTCTCGCTCGAAGGCGCCTTCTTGATGGGCCTACTCGGCGGACGCGTTGTCGGCCCCCTCGGCGGCGCCATCATCACCCTTCCCGCCCTCATCGGCCACGAATGGCTGGGCATGCCCGCCGCCGCCACCGCAGGCCTCATCGGCGGCCTCATCCGCCAAGCCATCCCCAACAAAGAAGACATCTGGAACTTTGGCCCCTTCACTTTCCTCAACATCCCCCGCGCCATCGTCCGCCTTTTGCGCCGCGCGCAACCTTCTTGGGAAATGGCGCCGCTCCTCGCCTGCGTCGGTCTCGAACTTGGCCGCGTCGCTCTCGTTTATGCCACCAAGCCCAAATGGCTCTTCGCCATCGATCCTCGATGGAACTGGTGGCTGCTTCTCACCGTCATCGCCACATTAATGTCCGTCGCCGCGCCGCTGAAAATCTGGAACAACACCCGCATCGAAATGAATCTCGAGCGCCACCAGCAGCTCCTCCTCAAAGCCCGCATGGACGCGCTCTCCAGCCAGATCAATCCTCATTTCCTCTTCAACACTCTCAACACCGTCTCCGCTTTAATCCGCTTCGATCCCGACACTGCCCGCGGCGTCGTCCTCAAACTCAGCAATATTTTGCGCCGCCTGCTACGCAAGCACGAAACCTTCGTTCCTCTCCACGAGGAACTCGAATTCATCGACGACTATCTCGACATCGAAGTAGCCCGCTTCGGCCGCGACAATCTCGAAATCATCAAGGAACTCGACGAAGACACTCTCGAAGCCTTCGTTCCCAGCATGCTCCTGCAACCCATCGTTGAAAATTGTCTCAAGCACGGCCTGGCTCCCAAAATTGAAGGCGGCAAAATTCAGCTGCGCACCTCCAACCGCGACGGCCGCCTGCACATCGAAATCGAAGACAACGGCGTCGGCATCTCCGAGGAAAAAATGCCTCACGTCTACGTCGAGGGCATCGGCCTCAGCAATGTCCGCGAACGCCTCAAAGTTTTGTACGGCGCCGACTTCAACCTCGAAATCGAAAGCCGCCCCGGCGACGGCACCACCATCCGCATCGACATCCCCGAACTAGTCTCCACCATGCAAGCCGTCGGCTAACAGGTTCGCGCTTCGCCGGAAACTCACCATCAGGGCAGGGAATTTAGGGAATACCACCTGTTTTTCCCTACAAACCCCTCTTGTATTGCGGACCAACTTTCCCCTTGACACCCACCCGTCGCTACTGTATTTTCTGTTTATACAGAAATGACTGAACATACTCAATCTCCTCCGCTCTCCGCCGCAGCTCAAAAATTCGTCCTCCACTGGGGCGAAATGGGCACCCGCTGGGGCATTAATCGCACCGTGGCTCAAATCCATGCGCTGCTCTTCGTTTCGCCGCACCCCTTACCCGCCGACGAGATCGCCGTAATCCTCGCCGTCGCCCGTTCCAACGTCAGCACCAGCCTCCGCGAACTCCAAGGCTGGCGCATCGTCCGCGTCGTCCACGTGCTAGGCGACCGCCGCGACCATTTCGATTGCACCAAAGATGTCTTCGAAATCTTTCGCATCGTCTCTGAAGAACGCAAACGCCGTGAAATCGACCCCACCCTGAAGCTGTTAGCCGAATGCGTCCAGGAAATTAAAGCCCAGCCCACAAAAGACACCTACACTCTCGTCCGCCTGGAAAGCATGCTCGATTTCCTTAGCGCCATGACTGGCCTCTTTGAAGAGGTAGTGCGCATGCCCGACGCCGCCCTCAGAGGCGTCGTCAAACTGCGCGGCAAAGTAATCACGCTGCTAGGCACCGGCCGCAAAAAAGCCGGCTAGAAAGTTTTGTGTTGAAGTTCGCCGATCCCCAGGTTCGGGCCGAAACATTCCGGGGCTCAGCCTGGGGTGCCCCAGACGCTGTATTTGCGTCTGGGGATTTTGGCCGGGTGCTGGGGTTTTGGCAATGAACGAAGCGTGTTTTTTCCATTCTTTTCGATAGGAACGTTCTGACTGTTTTGGTGTCCGCCCCGGAGTTTTTTTCTGACCTGTTACTTGTTTCGCGGTACCGAAGGCCCAACCAATGATCTCCCTAACCTCCGAATTCACCGACACCAAATCCCGCCACGCCCGCGGCTGGCTCTTCTACGACGCCGACTGCACCTTCTGCGTAAAAATCGTCCGCGCCATAGCCCCGACACTAATAAAGCGCGGATTCGCACTAGCCCCATTGCAAGACCCACGCGTCGGCGCACTGCTCGGCTTAAGCCAAACTGAATTGCTCCTCGAAATGCGCCTCCTCCTCAGCAACGGCCAGCAAACCGGCGGTGCAGACGCCGCTGTGGCCCTGTCCCACGAAATCTGGTGGGCCCGCCCCCTTGTCTGGTTCTCGAAGCTCCCAGGGATGATGAAACTCCTGCGTCGCGTCTACCGCTGGACCGCCGCCGACCGCAAATGCGCTGCAACAATCTCCTGCGGTATCACGCAAACAGCTCGCACAACTAAACATTGACACGTCATCGGGGCCCAAGTTCGCTTCGCGTGGAGGAAAAATGCCCGAGCCATACGATCCCATCGCAAGTCTCTGGCGCTTCGACGGCACCGTCAGCCGGCAAACCTATGCTTTAGTCGGTTTCATCGGCTTCGCCATAAAGCACAACATCGATCGCTACGTCGCTCAAGATTATTTATACGGGATTCATGGGCTATTGAATTATTGGGCTCCCCTCAGTAAAGTCGCGCGTCTGGAACATTTGTCTGACGGTGAAAAACAATTCCTGTTCAAACTCGTACTCGTTTCCTTGCCGTTTATTTATATCGGCGTCAACCTCACCGTTCGACGCTTGCGCGACGCGGCATTACCTCTGTGGCTCGTAAGTCTCTTTTTTACCCCTTTTGTAAACGTTCTTTTCTTCCTCGTTTTGTGCTTGGTTCCATCCAAACACCACGACCCCTCAGACGAAGCAGCTCCGTGGCCGCGAGTGCGGCCGCTCGACCGGTTCATTCCTAGAGGAGCGCTGGCCAGCAGCATGCTCTCTATCGGCATCACGACCCTCATCGGCCTTGTCTGCCTTTCCCTGAGCACTCTTGTAATTGGTTCCTACGGATGGAGTTTGTTTATCGCGTTGCCGTTTTGTATGGGCCTGTTCGCAGTACTACTGCACAGTTATCACGAGCCAAGGACATTTGAGTCCTGCCTAGAAGTGTCCATAATGCCCATCCTGATTTTGGCGGTGATACTTCTCGCGGTGGCTATTGAGAGCGTCATTTGCCTGATGATGGCTGCGCCGATAGCGCTGTTACTTGCGTTGCTGGGCGGCTCGACCGGTTTCGCGATTCAACTTCATTATTGGGAGACTCATTACAAACCCGCAATGTTAGCCGTCATCCTATTCGTCTTACCGTCCGCCTTCTTCGGCGAACACGCCGCTGCTCTCAAGCCGCCAGATTTCGTAGTCCACTCCGCCGTCGAAATTAGCGCTCCTCCCGAAGCAGTTTGGCGTCAGGTAATCGCCTTCTCCGAAATTCCGCCGCCGCAAGAATTATTATTCCGAGTGGGCGTCGCGTATCCCATCCGCGCTGAAATTTCCGGTTCAGGAGTCGGCGCCACTCGCCTATGCATTTTCTCTACCGGCCCATTTGAAGAGCCCATTACCGTTTGGGATGAGCCACATCTTTTAAAATTCAGCGTCAGCAAAAATCCCACCCCGTTGAACGAGCTAAGCCCTTACAAAAATATTCACGCTCCCCATTTACACGGCTATTTTATTTCTCACGGCGGGCAATTTTTGTTGACGGCCCTACCCGGCGGGCGAACGCGTCTCGAAGGAACAACCTGGTACCAACACAACATGTGGCCGGCGACGTATTGGAGTTGGTGGTCCGACTACGTCATTCATCGCATCCATATGCGCGTACTCAATCACATCCGCGATCGAGCCGAATCCGGAACTCCTCAAGCCGTGGCCACCGCAGCCGATTCCAGCACTCGCTGATAATACCTCTCGTATTGCGGGATCACATCATTCGCGCAGAATTTCTGCTTGGCATTCAATCGCGCCGTATGCCCCATCTCGCTACCGCGATCCGCGCGTGACAATATTTCAATCGCATATGCCCCCGCGCGTTTCACATCGCCAGGCTCTACCAAATATCCATCCACGGCATGCTCCACAACTTCCGGCAGCCCGCCAACATTCGTCGCGATTACCGGCACCTCGCACGCCATAGCCTCCAGCGCCGCCAATCCAAATGACTCCAGTTGCGATGGCAGCAAAAACAAATCCGCCAGCCCCAGTTTTTCGTAAACCTGATCCTGCTTACCCAGAAAAATCACGTCTCTCTGAAGCTTTTTCTTCCGCGCCAGATATTCCGCCGCGCCGCGGTCCGGCCCATCGCCGATCAGCACCAGTTTCGCCGGCATCTTCTCGCGCACCATCGCGAATATTTCCACCGCGTCCGTCACCCGCTTCACCGGGCGAAAATTGGAGAGGTGCATCAAAATCGGCTCCCCATTAGGCGCCCACTTGGCCCTCAACTTTGGATCATTCTTCCGTATATACAAATCGCAATTCACAAAATTGGGAATCACTTCAATCGGCCGCTTAATCTCAAAATCCCGCACCGTCTGCTGTTGCAGATAACTCGAAATCGCTGTCACCCCATCGCTTTGCTCAATCGAAAATCGCGTAATGGGCAGGTAGCTCCGGTTACTCCCCACCAGCGTGATGTCCGTCCCATGCAACGTCGTAATAAATGGCAGCCTCCGCGGCGCCGCCATCGACCGCGCCAACATCGCGCTCACCGAATGCGGTATCGCGTAATGTACGTGCAGCAAATCCAGCTCCTCGGATTCAAACACCTCAAGCATCTTGGTCGCCAGCGCCAGCGTATAGGGAGGATGATCAAACAGCGGATACGACGCCACTTCCACTTCATGAAAATGAGTGTGCGGATCGTTGGGATTCATGCGGATGGGCGGCGCATAACTAATAAAGTGCACGTCGTGCCCGCGCGCAGCCAATTCCGCGCCCAACTCGGTAGCCACCACTCCCGACCCGCCGTATGTCGGATAACACGTAATCCCGATGCGCATCTCGATTGCACTCCTCAACCGCGTTGTCCGACGACGAGACCACACACATGACAGCAATGCGTCGCTAACAGTAGCCTGTTAGACGCACCACCTCCCATTATCGTGACATTAAGTGTTTATTGCAGTTGTCGTAGACCGCACTAAGCCCGTTCGTGCGTTTGGACGTCTTCATCTAGAGGAGAGAATTAGTCGCAGCTACTCAATTTAAACAAAAGCGCTCGATTTAAACAAAAACGGAGGGTGCCCCATCCTGT
>CAVPKZ010000064.1:0-20822 GCA_963705755.1 uncultured Acidobacteriota bacterium
TAAATTCGGCGCTCATCGACGGCGCGCTCGTGAGCCCGGCGCAACTCTCCCAGGACCAACTCCATTCCGGCGTTCGACCGTGAACTGTTCATAGCAGGTACAATACCGACCAGAGCCATGGCTAAGGTGACTGAAATGATTCCCACGACCACAACGGTCTCGATCAAAGAAAAACCGTTTTCTTTGCACCCTTCTGAGCTGTTGGACCGACGGTTCATTCTCATGAGAGACTTCCTCGCTCTATATAAATACGATGTGGCGGTTATGGTAGCTATAGTACTTCCAGACTAATTTAATCTCCTGTCGCCTAGCAATCACGACCAAAGGTTGTCGATGGTTTGTCCTCGACGAACTACGCTCGGTTATGGTGTCCAGATCGAATGTCACATTGCCTGCGGTATCAGGCTGCATGCTGTTAAGTAATTCAGCACAAAGGACGTGTTGCTAGAACTGCGGAAATTGACCCCACGAGCCTAAAACTCTGAAAGCCCTTGCCCGAAAGAGTTGAATCCCCTTCTCACCAAGCTTTTTGCTTACCAATGAGCCTCTTTATCCATGTGATGAATAACACGACGATTCGCCATTGGTAACTGGGTGGAGGTACAGTTTTCGAGCATTGGGAAAATCCTGTTCGCGGCCAGAACAGGGGGCGTTGAACTTCCCTGAATATTGGATTAGCAGACCAACATGGGTCTCTCCGTGCACATGTTGACCACGCGAAGGCAATAATTCTGTCAACCACCGGGACTTGTACTGGTCCAGAGAGTGTCAAATCCCTCCTACCACTCTGAAAGGCGGCTGGCTACAGCGCTTGCATTTGCATCACAATCCAAAAAGTAATCTGCACCAAGTGGTAATCGTTAATCCTTAGGCCCATACACAAACGAATGGTGTGTCCGGCCACCGCGCGATTCCTTAGACTAGAACTAACCTAGATGCCCTCTTCCAGGAAAATCGTGTGGCTCGTCGCCGCGTGGCTGATGCTGCTAGCGGTATACGCGACTGTTTCTTTCGCGCTTCCGCGCGGGAACCAATCTCTCTCCACCTTTGGAAATTTGGTGCAGTGCCTTGTTCCTCTTGTAGCGAATGCGGGATTACTCGCCAACGCCGGAACTCCGCTGTGGCGCCGCAATGCTTTCTGGATGCTTTTGGCTCTTGGCTGCACTCTATGGATGACCGGGCAGTTCGCCTGGACGTATTACGAGGTCTATCTCCACCGTGCGCTGCCCGGCATGTTTTCAGGCGATATTGTTTTTTTTCTGCACGGCATTCCCATGATGGCGGCGCTGGCGCTACGCCCGCATCGCAGACTGGAAGAGCTTCGCTTACGATTCGGCTACCTGGACTTTGTGCTGCTAATTGTGTGGTGGACCTTCCTATACGCCTACATCGTTCTGCCCTGGATGTACGCGGCACCATCACTGGGTCCCTACAATCACACTTACAACGTAGTTACAAATATTCAGAACATGGTCTTGGTGCTTTCTCTGGGTGTCTTGTGGATGCGCACCGCGGGACCCTGGAAAACAATTTACGCCAACCTGTTTGGGGGAGCAGCGCTGTATATGCTGTCTTCGCTGGCGCTCAACGTGGCCAGCGACCGGGGAGAATATTACACCGGCAGTCTCTATGATCTGCCACTGATTTCGTCGTTTCTTTGGTTTGCATTGGCAGGTGTAATCGCTTACCAAAACCGCGAAGTGCTCGATGCGCCCTTTCGGGGCGTGGATGAATCCAGTGTCGAAAGCGCGCGGGGCGAAAGTGTGTGGGCCGCACGAATGGCCATGGCCGCGGTAATCTCGCTGCCGCTATTCGCCATCTATACTGTGAAATATTCCGGTGACGGTCCGGCGGTTAGAGACTTCCGCTTGATGGCCACCTTCATTGCCGCAATTCCTCTCGCGCTTTTGGTGTTTTTGCGCACCCACTTGGCAGATGCTGATCGCGTGCGCTTGCTTGCAGAGGCGGAAATGTCTGTCAATAATTTGCGAAAGCTGCAGACCCAGATCGTGCAATCGGAAAAGCTCGCGTCCTTGGGACAACTGGCTGCCGGGGCCGCCCACGAAATTAACAATCCGCTCACGGCCATTCTCGGTTTCTCGGATTTGCTGGCCGACGACCCCACCCTTTCCGAAAAAGCCAGAAGCACCGCTGCTAAGATTCGCGAGCAGGCACGACGCACAAAAACACTGGTCGGAAATTTATTGAGCTTCGCACGGCAAGTACCGGTGGAACGCGCGCTCCTGGACATCAACACGGTGGTTACCAACGCCGTGCAGCTACGGACACTCGATTTACACAATCCCAATATCAAAATCGAATTGCAGCTTGAGTCAGTGCTTCCGAGCGTGCGCGGAGATGGAAATCAATTGATACAGGTATTTTTCAATATCATCAGCAACGCCGTGGATGCGATGGAAACGAATGGCGGCGTGCTGACCATCAAGAGCATGCGAAATCGCGCCAATGTAGTGGTTCTCTTTACCGATTCCGGACCAGGTATTAAGGAACCCGACAGGGTCTTCGATCCTTTTTACACTACCAAGCCCGTTGGAAAAGGTACCGGGCTCGGGCTAAGCATCTGCTTCGGCATCATGCAGGAGCACGGTGGCAAAGTTTCTTGCTACAACGGAGAGCGCGGCGGCGCAGTGTTTCGTGTCGAACTTGCGGCCCTGCTGCCTGTATTACCGTCTAGGGAAGCACAACTTCCGCCCCCGGTTCCCAGGTCCACCGTAACCGGAAAAGTCTAGTCTCTTTCCTTCTGGATTTTTCGCCGATAGCTCCGAACTGGTCGAAATTCTCCCTGAGCGACAATTTACCCCTTCAACGTGTTGCCCCGCGTGCTAGAGTTTTCTGCGCGCGCCAACGGAGAATTCATGACGGAAGTTGCAATTCGCACCGAAAAACTCACCAGGCATTTTGGGAATCTTGTGGCTGTCGACGCTATGGATCTGCAAGTCACCGCCGGGCAGTTTTTTGGTTTTTTAGGGCCGAATGGCGCGGGAAAATCGACCACCATCAAAATGCTGACAGGGTTGTTGGCCCCCAGCTCGGGTCGTGTTGAGGTGCTGGGCCTTGATTTTGCCGCCCATCCCGTGGAAGTAAAACGCCAGATCGGCGTAGTGCCGGAAGGCATGGGATTATTTGACCGCCTGACCGGCTCGGATTACCTGCGATTCGTGGGCCGCATGTATGGCCTCGACAAGCAGACTACCGAACGGCGCGCTGGAGAATTATTGGAGTTCATGCAGCTAGCGGATCGGCCCAAAACCATGATCGTGGACTACTCTCACGGCATGCAAAAAAAACTTGCCCTCGCCGCCGCGGTGATTCACGGACCGCGTGTTTTGTTTCTGGATGAGCCGTTTGAAGGCGTGGACGCGCTGGCCGCTGGGGCGTTGAAATCGCTCCTGGGAAGAATGACGGAGCGAGGCGTGACGATTTTTCTGACTTCTCACGTTATGGAAATTGTGGAGCGTTTGTGCAGTCACGTGGCCATCATTAACAAGGGCCGCTTGGTGGCGCAGGGATCAATCGAGGAATTACGCGCTGGCGTGCCTGGCGACGCGGGCGGCAAAGTCACATTGGAACAAATTTTTCTATCCATCGTTGGCCAACATGGCGGACAGCGCGGAGTGGAACCTCAAGTCGATGAGCTTTCATGGCTGCTGACCTAGTCGGCCCCATCAGTCTCGCTGATCAAATCCGGCTGGTAGCCGGACTTCGCTGGCGCATGCTGATTAATAGTCTGCGCAAAAAAAATAACGTTCTTGATTTGATTGGAATGGGATTTGTTTCACTTTTTGCTTCGCTCCTGATAATTGGGCCATCGTTCGCTTTTTATTTTGCCGGACATTCATTGGTGTCTGGTGGGCGGCCGCAATGGTTGGCAATACCGTTCTGGGGCATTTTTATTTTCTGGCAGCTAATCCCGATTTTTGCAGCGGGCTTTGGCTCGAAATTTGAGTTTCGAACGCTGTTGCGCTTTCCTTTAAACCCCAGAGCTTTCTATCTGATCGGTCTCGCGTATGGGTTGGCCGACTTCCCGGCGCTCGCATCGATTTGCTGGCTCTTGGTTATGACCGCCGGCGCCACTGCAGCGAACCCGAGTCTTTTGCCGATCATGCTAGTCGTAATCGTGTTGATCGTTTTATTGAACGTGACGATGGAGCGATTGATCGGCTCATGGCTGGAAAGAGTGTTGGCGAAAAGGCGCTCCCGCGAACTATTTTTGGGCATCTTCATCCTGTTGATGTTTTCGATGCAATTCATCGCGCCGATTCAGCGTCAATATGTGAAGAGAAATCCGAATCTACGCGCCTTCTCCGGATTGGTCAAATACCTGGCTCCATTTCCACCTTCATTGTCGGTTCGGGTCATCACCGGCGCGGTACGGCATGATTCTATGGATATCGCCATCGGGTTGTCAGGGTTGACGGGATTTGTCTGCTTATTTTCCGTGTTGCTGTGGCAAAGGTACGCTTCGCAATATCGCGGCGAAGAATTAAGCGAATCCCCTGCGCCATCGCGCCCCGCTCCGCTACGCGCCTCCCGCCCGCTTTCAGGTTCGCAGGTCGCCAGCACGGAACAAACTTCTGCCGGCTTATTGCCGCCGATGGTAGGCGCGATGTTAGGCAAGGAATTCTCTTACTTGATGCGAAATGGATTTGCATTTTTTCTACTGGTCCTACCTCCGGCGCAAATTCTTTTGTTCAGTTCGCAATTGAGTGGTAAGCATCAGATCATTGCGGGCATGGCATTGAACGCGGACCTGTTCTTCCCTGGCATGATGGCTTACACCGTGCTGATCGCGATAGGTCCTGCTTACAACGCATTTGCGTACGAGGGCAGCGGAATTCAAACCTACTTCACCGCTCCGCTGAGATTTTCAGATATTTTCGCGGGTAAAAATCTGTTGTCGGCCGCAGTCATTGGACTCGAAGTTGCCCTTTGCGCAGTGGTTCTGGCCTGGGCTCTCGGGCCCCCCTCAATTCCCACGCTGTTTGCCACCATCTTCGCGCTCATCTTCACCGTAACCGGCCAATTGCCAATAGCCAATTGGGCTTCGCTGAGTTTTCCGCGCAAACTGGAATTCGGCTCGATGCGCGGCCAACGAAATTCCGGCGTATCCGTGTGGATCATGTTCGGAGCACAGATAGTCCTTGCCGGAATTTCAGCGCTGGTGCTGTCGACAGCAAGAATGTCGGGAAATCCGTGGCTACCCACCGAAGGCTTTGCATTTTTGGCGGCGGCGGCCTTAGGCGGATATTTTGCTTCGCTACGGCCGCTGTCGGAGCTTGCGGAGAAAAAGAAAGAAGTTCTGATTGAAGCGCTCTGCCGCTAGGTCGGCGAGGCGTTCGTTTCCAGTGGAAACGCTAAAATTGTTTGAAGGAGTATCCATGAAATTGCAATCACGGCTCGTGTTGGTGTTAATTGGATATTGTCTCGGTGCAGCCGAGCCGGCGATGTCCCAATACAACAGGGAGGAAACGCCAGCGGTAAGCGGCTATGAACAACAGTTGGCTGGTGAAATACGGAGCTCGATCAAAGGCTTTTCACCACAGACCGACAATCTTGGAAATGTTTACGTCACGCTTGGAAGCGGCGCTCCTCACCGTTTGATTGTCGCGCCTATCGATCAACCCGGATACGTAGTCAGTGAAATTGCGTCAGATGGCTACCTTCGCGTGCAGCGCCTTCCTCAACGCGCGCCGAATGCCGTGTTTGATTTATTGCATGCTGCCCAACCCGTTTGGGTGATGACACGCGACCGGAAAATAGTTGCCGGAGTATTCTCGGGTCTCTCCGTTCATCTCCAACCGGCTCGCCAGAACGCGCCGACGATGGCGCACCTGGATGAGATGTATGTCGACATCGGCGCTTCGAACGCCGAAGAAGTTCGCGCGGCGGGAGTGGATGTACTAGATCCGATTTCGTTGGCGCAATATCCGCAGACGATTGGCACCGATGAAATCGCCGGTCCGGCGACCGGCGATCGCTTTGGCCGTTCCCTGTTACTTGAGTTGTTGCGCTTGCTTGCAGCCCACAAAGAGAATATTTCAGGGACACTAACCATCGCGTTCGCAACCCAACAGTGGACTGGAGGACGCGGCCTCGACCGTTTGCTGAACGAATTGCATCCCGATGAACTGATTTATGTGGGCCGCATCATGCCGCCGCGCATCGATGAGTCAAAAAGCGCTTCCGCTGCGACGCGCGAAACAATGACACCCGGCAGCGGTGTTTTGATCGGAGTTTCCGATGCTTCTATTGCACTCTCTGGCTTGCCAGCCGAACTAAAAAAAATAGCAGATAGCCATAACGTGAGAATCCAGCCGGTATCGGCTGCGCTTCCAGCGCTGGCAGGCTACGCGAAAGCGACACCGTTGCCCGCCCGCTTCGTGCATCTCGGCGTTGCCAGCCTTTATCCCGTAACGCCGGCAGAAACTATAAGTAACACTGATGTTGGGGCACTTGAATCGCTGCTTTACGGCTATATCGCCGGAAAAGACGTGCCACTTTTTGAAGGTGGCGCGGCTGGTTCTCAAGGCAATACCATCAGTAACCTCCGGGAGCTTACTGAGACCTACGGCGCGAGCGGGCACGAAGAGGCCGTTCGCGAAGTGGTTAAGAAATTATTACCAAGTTGGGCCAAGCCGGAAACCGACGTTGCCGGGAATCTAGTTTTGAAAATGAGAAGCGCAAACGCCAATTCGAGCGCAAAAAAAATAGTGTTCATAGCGCACTTGGATGAGATTGGTTACCAGGTGCGTTCTATCGAGCCTGATGGGCGCTTGCTCATGGATGTGCTCGGCGGGGGATACACGGAATATTTTCTTGGCCACGTGATGCTGCTGCACAAAGCAGATGGCAGTACCATTGGCGGTGTGCTGGAATTACCCGCGAAATGGGATCAGTCCGGATTCGAATGGCCGCACGGGCCAAAAGCCATGGACGAACCTGCCCACATGTACGTCGGCACACATTCAGCGGAAGAAACGCAGAAGTTGGGCATTAAAGTGGGTGATTGGGCCACGGTCCCCGAAGAAATATCGTCCGCTCATTGGAACGCGAGCAAATGCACGAAGTTTTGATGATCGCGTAGGTTGCGCGGCATTGATTGAAGCGGTAAAGGCGCTGGGCCCGGATTTAGGCGACCGGCAAGTCACGTTCATTTGGTCCACAGAAGAAGAAGTGGGATTGAAGGGCGCAGCAGCCGCGGCGGAGCGTATGGCGAAGCAAGCTAACGCTCCGGATTTTGTTTTTGCCATCGATACCTTCGTAAGCTCCGATTCGCCAATCGAGTCAAAACGTTTCGCGGATGCTGAGATCGGCCAAGGATTTGTCATTCGCGCGGTGGACAATTCCAATATTGCCCCACGTGAATACGTGGACCGCGTCGTGAAACTGGCCAACGAGAATAAAATACCTGTGCAATACGGTGTGACTGGTGGGGGAAACGATGGCGCTGTTTTTGTGCGTTATGGCGCAGTGGATGTGCCGCTAAGCTGGCCGCTGCGCTATTCGCATTCACCCGCAGAAGTGATTGACACGCGCGATTTCGACGCGCTGGCGAAAATTGTAGCCGTTTTAGCCAAGCAGTGGTGAATCAAGGCTCGTACGCGCCGAAGAAATTTACTTCGTATATTGTGCGAGAACGTGATTTTTGCCGCACGGTTCACAGCGATAACCAAGATTCTCAAACATCTTCAGCAGCGTTTGTCGGTTTTTGTCGCCGTGCATCTCGCAAAGAATAATTGGCCGTCTTTCGTTCAAGAGTTTTTCCGCGCCACGAAACACTTCTACTTCTGCGCCTTCTACATCACATTTGATGAAATCCGGCGCCGCGGATTTATGCACGCATTCATCTACGGATACAGCTTCGACTCGGATGGTCCCGGGAGCCGACCTTTCCGCGTCATTGTCGATAACGTGTCCCAAACCGCGGTCCGGCGAGACCGCCGCATCTGCGCGAGCAAAAAACACCGAATTTGAAAAAGACCACACCGCTTTTTCCTCCACGGAAATCGGCGCATTCTTATTCCGTTCGACGTTTTCGCGAAGTCGTGCCGCAATTTCCGGATCGGCCTCGAAAGCTGTAACGCGACCGGTAGCGCCCACCAAACGTGCAGCAAGTAGAGAAAAGAAACCAATGTTCGCGCCGATGTCATACACCGTCATTCCCGGCCGCAAATATTTGCCCAATGCCGCTTGCACTTCGGGCTCGACATGGCCATTAAAATAATCGCGGCCTGTGCGGGGATTTAGATGCAGCCAGATTCCCTGAGCTGGCCCGTGTTGCACCTGAACCCACGTCAAGGTGTCGCGCGGGATAAGCTTCGCGCTGGCCCAGCGCAACCCGGGTCCGATTAACGGAACGGCCCGTAACTTTGTGAACGGCGCGGCGAAGCGCAAAAAAGCTTTGCCGAGACCGCCCTGCGAAAAGCTCAAGCTACTTCTCCACCAGAAAACTGCCAATGCATAGCGCATCCATCCCTGAGCTAAAAAATGTACGCACAGCATCAGTAGGCGTATGCACGATCGCTTCGCCACGCAGATTGAATGAGGTATTCATAATGACCGGCACTCCGGTGCGTTTGCCAAATTCCTCGATGAGCCGCCAGTACAGCGGATTGGTTTCCTTCTCGACCGTTTGCGGCCGCGCACTGCCGTCCACATGCGTCACGGCGGGGATGACGGCGCGTTTTTCCGGACGAACCTGCGCGGTGAGAATCATGAACGGAGAATCGGTAGCGCTCTCGAGATATTCCGAGGCCGCTTCCTTTTTAAACGAAGGAGCAAAAGGGCGCCACCACTCGCGAAACTTGACGGCATTATTAACTTTGGCGTTCATTTCCGGGTCACGTGGATCGGCAAGAATGGAGCGGCTGCCGAGCGCACGCGGGCCGAATTCCATTCGCCCTTGAAACCATCCGATAATTTTGCCCCGTGCCAGAAGTTCGGCCACCGACTGCGCCACGTCTTCAAGCCTTCTATAACGCAATTTGTATGTCTTCAAAATCGATTCAATGATGGCATCATCAAAACTCGGGCCCCAATAGCCGTGGCGCATGGCACGGTTGGGAAGCTTTCCGCCGTTATCGAGGTAAGGAGCGAGAGCAGCGCCAAGCGCAACTCCATCGTCGGAGGCCGCGGGTTGGACGAAAAGTTTATCGACGAGCCCGGAAGCGGCAATTTTTCCATTGGCCTTGGAATTCAAAGCTACGCCGCCAGCCATGCAGAGATTGCGGCTGCCGGTTTTCTGTACGGCCATTTTCACCACGTTCATCATGGCGATTTCACAAGCTTCCTGCACAGCGTACGCGATATTTTTGTGCTGATCGGTGATTTCGCTTTCGGCGACACGCACAGGACCGAACAACTTGGTCATCTCCGCGAACGGCTCGCTGCCAGGCGCAACTAGTTTCCTGACATGCACGCGATATGGGTTAGCTTGCAGATTGATAAAACTGCTTAAGTCAATGCCAGGCTGTCCATAAGGAGCCAGGCCCATTACTTTCCATTCGTCACTGTTGCGCTGAAATCCAAGAAATTCGGTGAACTCGCTGAAAAAATATCCAATCGAGTCCGGAAATGGAATGGTCGACACACGCTCAAGCCGTCCCTCATGCCCGTGCCAGATCGAAGTAGCTTCCCACGCGCCCCGGCCATCCATGACCACCACGGCGGAATCCTCAAAGCCGGAATAACCGTAAGCGCTGATGGCATGCGCCAGGTGATGATCGACGTAACGCATACGCGCTTTTACATTTCCAAATTGATTGGTGAATCGTTTTGCCCCGCCCTTCTGATGCAACATGCTGATGAAATGCAAGGTGGAATTCAGGACATTCAGATAATTCACGGGCATCTGTCCGGACGCATAACATTTCAGGTCGTGGCGATATGCGGCTCCGGGATGCGGCCAGCCGAAGCACACCTCGTCCAATTGGCCGGCTGGCACGCCCGCAAAATCGAGGCATGCACGAATCGCGTGACGCGGGAAGCCTGCGTCGTGTTTGACCCGACTGATGCGTTCTTCCGCGACGGCAAATAGCAATTCACCATCACGCACGACGCATGCTGAGGAATCGTGCATCTGAGAATAATTAATGCCCAGGGTCAACAAATGAGGAAAGCCTTAGCCTTTGCGCGCAGGCTCAATTTAAAACGACCTTTCCAGAATAGGACGTGCCGTCGATGTTTGTTTCGTGAGGCTCGGGAACCGTCGGAATCGGTTTAACACCCAATGCCCGGCGAAAAACGGCCTCGTGGCGCAGAGCGCTGAGTTTCCAAGTGAACCGTTTCATTTTTTCCTGCGCCGCGCATCCAAGTGTGCTGCGCAGCTGCGAATTTCCGCACAGCGTGCTGAGCGCAACGGCAAGTGAATCGGCGTCACCTGGGATAGTCAAGAGTCCATCATGACCATCTTCAACCAGGTCGGTCATGCCACTCGATTCTGTGGTGACTACCGCGAGACCTGAAGCCATGGCCTCCAACAAAACTAACGGCATGCCTTCCACCAGTGACGGTAAAACAAAAATATCATGCTGAGCGTAAAGTTCAGGCATTTCCGCCCGCGAGATAAATGGCCGAACGTTGATCGATCCTTGTGCGGTAGGGGGAAAATAATGACGCACTCGTTCTTCTGTTTCGCCGCAGCCTGCAACGGTTAGTTGCACTCGTGGCGCGAGCACCAGCAGTTGTTCGAAAGCCTCAGCCAACGCGTAAATTCCTTTGTGGTCAATCCATGTCCCCACGAACAAAAGTTTGGGCTCACGCGTGTCGGGCCAGGCGCGCCGGTGAAAAAATTCCTGCCCCACGCCATTCGGAATAAACCACACCCGGTCGGGAGCCAGACCATATTGCATCTGCAAAAACAAAAGTGCTTCGCGATTGGTAACAATGCATTGATCGGCGGTCTCGATAGACCAGCGATAGCTGCTCATGTGATAAAAATGCTGCCAGATTCTGTTCTTCAAATGGAAATAGTGCGCGCGGCCTTTTTTTGCTTCCCGGGCCATTGCGTAATTCCGACGTTCCTCAAGCCCATGCATGCTCATTACGTACGGCGGCCCCGCGACTGAACCTTTCCGGCGGCGGAGTCCGTACCAAAATCCATACGGAGCATAAATATTGACAACATCGTATTCGTTTTTGACTTCGTTTACATAGCTCGCGACTCTGGCAGCGAATTCGAAGGTTCGAAAGCGTGCTGGCCACCGCTGCTTCGGTATAAGGTCTTCAAAAAACATCGGTTTCACAGCGTGGCCGAGATTGCGCAATTCTTTGGCAACGTTATGCACTACGCCGGCGCCCCCAGCTTCAGCTTTTCCCGCGACACCGGCGATCATCAGCACGCGCATTCAGAAACGATCCCGCTTCTCCGATATCAAAAAATAATGATATGCGAAAGGACTCAGCAGCTTGCGTACCACCCGATTCGATTCAAGCTGCGGCAAAAGTACCGGATTGCGCCCGGGGAAAACAGGAAGCTGATGGACCGTTCCATCGCTGTAAATAATTTTCCAGCCCGCGGCGCTTACGAAATTGCGGATTTGTGGAATCCACTGGCGCCGATCAAAAGGCTGATCATCGCGGCGATTGGGATGTCGCACACGTGAGTATAAGTCATAAAGTCCCATCAAATTTGCGTAGTTCGGCGTGGTAAGAAACAGTTTCGCGCCGCGCCGTGCGACGCGCCACATTTCGCGCAACGCGCTACGCACGTTGGGAACGTGCTCGATGGTCTCGCACGAAACAATCAGATCGAAAGATTCGGACCCGAATGGCAGAGACTGAGCGTCACCTTGAATCAGATCGGCTCGCGCGCCACCGTTCAGACCACCAATTCTTGCTTGCGCGACAGCCAATGCTGACATGGAGAAATCGCAACCGGTGACCTGGGCGCCGGCTCGCGCAAGTTCCCGCACAAAACCACCCCGTCCGCAAGCAACTTCGAGCACTCGCAACCCTTGCACCGAGCCGATTTTTTCTCGCACCAACTGATACCACGGGCTGTCCGCGTCTTCATGTTCAGGCTCGGAATCAAAGATGCGCTGGTGCCAGGTATCGTAATCGGTACGCAAACTCAAATCTGGACTCCTCGGAACTACTTACGGCTGAGATTCCGGGCACCGGCAAAGCTTTTTGTCGAACATTCCGGTACCAGGTCTGGTCACCCAGCCATCGCCGGCCCGCGTAAAACCAACGTGGCGGCAATACAAACGCCGGGATCATGCTCAGTGCGCGGATGAACTTCTGCGATTTTGAGGCGTCATCGTGAAGCACTTCGAACAATTTGTTTTCGGCGCGCACTGTTTCCCATGGCGCGCCGCCATCCAGCATCAGCCGAAATTGATCAGCCTCTGCCTGAACGATTTCAACAACGCCATCGACAACATCGGTTGGCAAACCTTGCGCCTGCAACGCTTTTTGCAGAGAACAAGCGAGCGCGGCCATCACCTGTTGCTTGCGGCGTAACCCGGCTTTTCCGCTACCGGCACTCACGTAAAGATTGCTTCCGTGGATCACGTAACAAGTGAGAGGTTCCTTAAGAATTACGACTTCGCTCATCACCGCGGCCAACGTGAAAAGATATTCGTCGGCTTCAAACACCAGCGCTTCTGGAACCGGCAAGATGCGTCGAGCTATTTCCGCGCGCATCGTCATCCGGCTCGTGCCCAGAAAACTTTTTCTCAACCGAAAAAGCTTCGCAGAGTCGAGCGCTTGGATGCGAAACTTTTCATCCTTCGCCGGCGCGGAAATGCGTTCCTGTCCGTCCGTCAACGACTCTTTGATGGCGTGACCAACGAAGCCGACGGCTGGATTCTTCGAGAGCACCTCGGTGACCCGTGAAAGTTTTCCGGGCAACCAGTAATCGTCGCCATCCAAGAAGGCAATGATCTGTCCTCGGCATTCGGGAATTCCGGCGTTGAATGCCGATGCCTGTCCGCCATTTTCTTTGCGGATATACCTGAGGTTCGGTTCAAACCGCTGCACGATCTCTGGAGTTCGGTCGGTTGATCCGTCGTCGACGACGATAATTTCTCGCTCCGCGGCAGGAAAATCCTGCTCCAGCACACTGTTAATAGCCTTTTCAATGAAGCGTTCATGATTGTAAGTATCAATCAAAACGCTGACTAACAGAACGTTCGGAACCTTTTTCGGTGGAGCGTTGATGGGCGGATTCGCCAAGAAATTTGCCTTGTCAGTGTCGATTGCGGCGTAGCCCACGGGCACGCCGGTCGGTTCAAGTCAAACAAGTGTACGACACTTCATCCAGGCGAAACGACATCACCAGCACGCCATTTAACGCACCATCAAGACGCAAGACGCGCCAAGGCGAATCTCCTGACGCACGCTAAACCATGTCTATGGTTCGGGTGATTGGATTGTTTTCTCGGAACGCTGCATCCCCAAGCGTTTTCGCAATGGCGCAGTGCGCAGCACAAATGTTCGCCATAACCACTGTTGAACGCGATATTTCTGTGGTCGGTAATGAATGGGCCGGATTGAGCGGTCCTCGCGAAGCTCATGAGTGGCATTCAATAATGTGAACGCATGCGGCAGCCCACCATAGATATCCAGATTGCGCCGCGCTTCCTCGCCGCCGTACGCCCCCCGCTGCCCCCCCGCAATGTGGGCATAATCGTGGTTTTGATGGATCGCGCGAGCCACCTTAGTGATGTCAACCACCGGAGTGCCGTGAAGCAGCGCATCTTTAATCAGCCATTGATCAAACCACGCGCGGCCAAGAGCCAGGGCAGGCACGTCAGAATATACGTCTCGAGTAAATACAAAAGCATCGATTGCAGTGTGATGGCCCGGGATACCGGGGGGGAGAAGTTCGAGCCGCAGAGGCCGATCAGTTTTGAAATCAAGATGTTTTCGAAGATCAATTTCCCACCGATGAGTGATAGCCAGAAATTGTGAAATGTTCTGGTGAATAGCGGCGATGGCGTCCTGAAATTGTTGCAGCAGAATAATGTCGCAGTTTACATAGCCGAGCACAGGCGAATTGCTTACGCCCTTAGCACGTTGCATGAGGTCGTTAAGCAACGGAGTGCCAAATTCGTTTCTGTGAATATCCCTGAGATGGCCGATTTGCAATTCAGCGGCGATCTCCGCGGTACCTTTCTCTTCACCGAAGAGAAAAATCTTCGGACGCGGATTAAGTTTGGTCCAACTGGTGATGGCGTTGCGTTGAATTATCCCTATATGCCCGTCGAATGGCTTCGGCATAGCAAGAAGGGTTAGCAGAGGGCCGCTCATTGCCCGCGAAGTGCAGCCTGCAAGCCGCCGCCCGGCGAGCATTTGTGCGGGCGGCGCGCTAACAGTTCATTTGGCGATAGTAAAAAGCCGGCAACCGAAAATAAGCGAAGAATCAGTCGATTATCGTTGGGAGGCGTGTTTCTGTCGTCCTTTTTCATTGGCGACCAATTCGTCCAGTATGGCATCAAGTTTGTGCTCAGGCTGCCATTTAGGGTAATGGCTCTTGAATTTGC
Source organism: uncultured Acidobacteriota bacterium (assembly GCA_963705755.1). Classification (GTDB taxonomy): domain Bacteria; phylum Acidobacteriota; class Terriglobia; order Acidiferrales; family UBA7541; genus Acidiferrum. The sequence goes on from CAVPKZ010000064.1 coordinate 14,508, forward strand.
CGAGATTGGAGATATAGCAAATATGATCGCCACGGCGGGCTTGCTCGGTGTACTGCCAGTCCAGCTTGCGACCGGCTAATTTCTCAATCTTGGAAATCGCTTCCAGCATGGAGACGCTGTTTTCACGGCCGCCTCCCATGTTGTAAACCTCACCCGGGTGAGGTTTGGCGGCGAACTCTTCGATAGCGCGAATCACGTCGTGGCTGTGTATATTGTCGCGAACCTGTTTTCCTTTATAACCAAAAACGGAATATTTTTTCCCCGTAACGGTGGCTTTGACCAGATAAGACAGAAAACCATGCAGCTCCACGCCAGAATGCGACGGACCGGTAAGGCATCCGCCTCGGAAGACGCCAACATTCAGTCCGAAATAGCGCCCATATTCCTGCGCCGCCAAATCCGCCGCAGCTTTGGATGCCCCGAATAAGGAATGAAGGGTGCGGTCAATGCGACACGTTTCATCAATGCCGTCGAAATCCTCCGGCCGCGCATACTCATAGCGCGTTTCCTGTTCCGTTAAAGGAATTTCGTTGGGAGCATCGCCATAAACTTTATTCGTACTCAAGAATACGAAAGCAGCTTTCGGAGAATGCTGACGGGTGGCCTCCAGCAAATTCATGGTCCCGAGGGCATTTACTTCGAAATCCAGCAGCGGAATTTCGCTGGCCTTGTCGTGCGAGGGTTGTGCCGCGCAATGAATAATCAGGTCAAACTTGTGTTGTTGGAATAGACCGGAGAGGCCGGAGCGATCGCGAATGTCCAGGGAAGAGTGAGAGAAACGCTTTGTCGCTTTCTTTAGGCGTTCGAGATTCCAGAGCGTATCACCGGCGGGACCAAAAAATTCACGCCGCATGTTGTTATCAATACCGATTACATCGTGACCTTGACGGTCGAAATGTTCCACCGCTTCCGAACCTATCAGTCCGCTGCTGCCAGTAACCAGAATGATCATCTTCGAATGGGTCTGGGCCGCCACGGGGATCCGCGAATGACCCACTTGTTCTCCTGATCTACGACCACAGGCGGCCAGTCAGGCCAGGCCAGGCGGTATAGGCTTTTCAAAGCTACGCGTTGCCAGATACCGCGTACCTTTGGAATGTTCTTAACGGCGCTGAACACGCGGCGAAACAATTTAACCGCCGTGGCCCAAGGAATCGATTTTAACTCGCTCTCGATTATTTTGTCGCACCTTTCGTGATAGCGATCCATGTCTCTCGCGCTGATCGCATCGGAATGGAAGCGATACCCTCCAATGAGGGCATCCACGGAGTAAAGGCGAGTGTGACGGAAAAATCGCACCCAAAGGTCGAAATCCCCCACATCGCGGTAAGCGGCATTCAGTTCACCGCCGGCTTTTTCCACAGACTCCTGCGCCAGAACGTCGACTCTTGCTGAATGTATTTGTTGACGCCGGCCAGGAAGCGGTAGCGCGACCAGCTGGGCAGAGTGCGAATATCTACGGTCATGCCGTTCGGATTAAAGCGGGTGGGCCTGCCCGTGGTTCCACCGATCGCAACGAAGCGAAAACGCTGCCGACGACAAATAAGCCGTTAGTGTGCAAAGATCGCTGGCGTTCAGCCAGCCCATGATATCTCCGGTGGAGTGAGAGAAGCCATTGTTGAGGGCATCGTACACCCCTTTATCGTGGCGGCTGACCCACCAGGAAATATGCTTTTCATATTTCTTAACGATGTCGACACTTCCGTCCGAGGATCCCCCGTCCACAACGATATATTCAAGATTCGGATACCCCTGATAGACGATGGAGCGGATGGTTTCTTCTATAAAGCGGGCTCCGTTTAAAATCTAAATATACTTGCACTTCGGCTGGATTTGCCCATCGCACATGTAAAAAAGTTAATTCTGGCTCAGACGGCTGCTGCCGCGCGACTGGCAGTAAACCACTCAATGGTTTCTTTTAGACCGGCATGCAACGAAGTTTTTGCGCGCCACCCAAATTCCTGTGCAGCTCGCGAGGTGTCCAGCGAACGCCGCGGCTGCCCATCAGGCTTGCTGTGATCCCATCGAACCGCGGCCCGCGCCCCAACCATGGTGCGGATCATCTCCAGCAAATCGCGCACGCTGATTTCTTCGCCCGATCCCAAGTTAACCAGATCAGGTTTCGAATATTTTTCAGCGGCAAGCACGATGGCTTCCGCGGCATCCTCCACATACAGAAATTCACGCGTCGCGTTACCCGTCCCCCAAGCCACAATTTCCGGAGCATCGGCTTGTTTTGCTTCGATGCATTTGCGAATCAAAGCCGGAATAACGTGCGAGCTTTCAAGATCAAAATTGTCGCGCGGCCCGTATAAATTTACCGGAGTCAAATAAATGCCGTTAAAGCCATATTCTTCCCGGTACGCTTGCAACTGCACCAGCAACATTTTCTTGGCCAGGCCGTACGGCGCGTTGGTTTCTTCAGGATATCCATTCCAAAAGTCCTTTTCGCGAAAAGGCACGGGAGTAAATTTGGGATAAGAGCAGATGGTCCCCGCGCACACGAACTTCTCGATGCAGGTAATGCGCGCGGCCTCGATCACATTCAGCCCCATGATCGCGTTATCGTGAAAAAAGCGCCCGGGATATTTGCGGTTGGCGCCAATCCCCCCAACGACGGCCGCGAGATGAATCACAATGTCGGGATGAGTATCGGTATACAGCTGAAGGGCTTCGGTTTGAATCCGTAGATCGTGCTTGTCGCTGCGTGGAACCACGACTTCTTTGGCCCCTGCGGCGCGCAATTTGTCCACCACGAAAGAACCAAGAAAGCCATGCCCCCCTGTAACCACAACGCGACGAGTCTCCCAAAAGCCCATGTGCCCTCAATTGCCGTTGATTTTCTAAATGATTGGAACGGAGTTTCTAGTGTGACGCCTGCCCTTGCAACGCTTGAGCCACCCGAGTGACGGAATTGTGCCAGCGATTCCACGACCCGATCTTTTCTTCCAGGATAGCCTTGCCGCGACCAGGCGATTTCAACCCCAGTGCTTCGACGTCGGCATCCACCATGATGGCCACTAGGTCATGAAATTTAATGCGCGCTTCCCAACCCAGTGCAGCGCGGCATTTTGTAGTGTCGGCAATCAGGGTATCGACTTCCAAGGGACGAAAGTAGCGTTCGGAAATCTTCACGTGCTTCTGCCATTCCAGTCCCGCGTAGGAGAAAGCCTCTTCCACAAACTCTTTCACCGAGTGCGCTTCACCAGTGCCGATAACAAAATCATCTGCCGTATCCTGCTGTACGACTTGCCACATCGCTTCGACGTATTCTGGGGCGTAACCCCAGTCCCGGCGCGATTCCAGATTGCCGAGATACAAAGTATTTTCTTTGCCGGCCAGAATATTGGCGATCCCCCGCGTAATTTTTCGCGTGACGAAAGTTTCGCCTCGCCGGGGACTCTCATGATTGAAGAGGATGCCATTGGCGGCGTGCATGCCGTAACCTTCGCGATAAATTTTGGTCATCCAATAGGCGTAAACCTTCGCCGCTGCGTAGGGACTGCGCGGTTGAAACACGGTGTTCTCGTTTTGCGGAGCGGGCGCCGAGCCAAACATTTCCGAACTGGAGGCTTGATAGAAACGGGTCTTGCATCCGCTGCGGCGCACCGCTTCGAGCAATCGCATGGTACCCAGTCCGGTGACATCGCCGGTATATTCAGGAACATCAAAACTCACGCGCACGTGACTCTGCGCCGCAAGATGGTAAAGCTCATCCGGAGCGAGGCTGTAAATCAGGCTCAGAATCCACTCCGTGCTGGACAAATCCCCGTGATGCAAAAATAACCGCGCGTTGGGATCGTTGGGATCCTGATAAATGTGGTCGATACGCTGGGTATTAAAGGTGCTGGAGCGCCGGATGATGCCGTGCACTTCATAGCCTTTTGAAAGCAACAGCTCGGCGAGGTAGGAGCCGTCCTGACCGGTAATGCCGGTGATTAACGCGCGCTTCATAATTTCAAGCTCTCCTGAACGTCAGCAACGTAGTGCTCGTCAGCTCTATGTATCCGCACAATTGTAGCCTGCGCTTCCGCTATTGTCGTGTACCCAGAAGAATGTACTGGCCGGAAACTTTTATACCGGACGGCGAATGTTCAATTTTCTCATGCGCGCCTGTAGCGTGGTGCGTTTCATGTCCAGCAGCGTGGCAGCTCCTTTCGGACCCCCGATGCGCCATTGAGTTTGCTGCAGGGCTCGTAAGATATGCTCGCGTTCTGCTTGTTCAAGTGTGGATATGGAAGCGGGAGCCGATACCTCGTTACTGTTGTTACCGCCATGAGCGGTACTGGTGCGAGGTGAAGAAATCGCCGTTGAAGGCGCCCCCGGCTCGTTTAATAGCTCGGAAATCGGGACACGCAATTCTTTACCCGGCGACAGCAACACGGCGCGCTCAATAAAATTTTCAAGTTCGCGTACATTTCCCGGCCAGGAATAATTTGCCAACGCGGTCATCGCGTCGGCCGGCACATACTCCACCACCTTATTTAATCTGCGGCTGAATTTCTGAACGAAGTAGCGTACCAGCAGTGGTACATCTTCGCGCCGTTCCCGCAACGCCGGTATCTGGATGGGGAAAACATTCAAGCGGTAATAAAGATCGCTGCGAAAAGTGCGATCGGCAACTTGTTTGGCCAAATCCTGATTCGTCGCAGCGACCACCCGTACATCCACTTTTATGGTGCGGTTGCTTCCCAGCCGCTCAAATTCATGTTCCTGCAAAACGCGCAACAGTTTCGGCTGAAGCTCCATCGGCAGGTCGCCCATTCATCAAGAAACAACGTGCCGTGGTCTGCCAGCTCAAAACGCCCGATTTTCTGATTCAGCGCCCCGGTAAAAGCGCCGCGCTCGTGTCCAAAAAGTTCGGACTCCAGCAGCCCGCTGGGAATCGCCGCGCAATTTATCTTAACGAAGGTGCGCTCGCGGCGTGGGCTGAGGTTGTGAATCGCGCGCGCGATCAGTTCCTTGCCGGTGCCCGTCTCACCCAGAATCAAAGCGGCGGTATCGGTCGGAGCCACCACTTCTACCTGTGACAGCGCCCGCTTCAGCGATGGAGCATCGCCAATAATTTCCTCAAAATTAAATTCGCTGCGAATTTCTTCTTCTAGAATACAGTTTCTCGGCCAGCTTGTCTTTTAAAGCGTCAATTTCCTTGAACGCCAGCGCATTTTCCACCGCGATCGCAATTTGCGCTCCCACTTGTTGCAGCAGCAGAATCTCACGCTCGGGAAAAGCTTCCGGACGGCGGCTGGCCACATTCAGGGTTCCGAATGTCCGGCCCTGGGTCGCCAGCGGAATGCAGCAGATTGTTTGTATACCGTCTTCGCGAAGAATTTTCATGACCTCGCTAGGATAACCATCCAGCTCAGCGCCGGGGGCGCACACCGACTTGCCGGTGGCGATGGCATCGCCGGACGGAGACATATCGCGCAGGATAGTGACTTCCGGCTTGATCAGTTCCTGGCGCCCTGGAAAGTCGGAGGCATAAATCTTCAGCAACCCGGTGAAGGGATCCAGCAGCGCCAGACTGGTGTAATCATGATGAATCACCCGCTCCAGCGTTGAAACAATGCCGCGAAAAACTTCCGGCAACTCGCGGGTGCTGACCAGCACATTGTTTACTTCCAGCAGCACCCGCAAGCTATCGCGCTCCTCGGCCAACTGCGCTTGATACGCTTGCGAAGTCTCCAGGTTCAAGGCGTTGTCGACGGCCACCGCGACCTGGCTGGCCACCCGCTGCATGAACGCCAATTCCGAATCGGTTATTTTCTGCGGCAGCAGCGTGCCGAATCCATCGCTCCCAGTCGCCGCTGGGCGGTCGTTAACGGAACCATCGCGATGGAATGCACCCCTGCTTCCCGCAATTGCTGCAGGAATACCGGGTAACGGGTGTCTTCATCGTTTACTACGAATGGCTGCTGCGACTGCCACACCCATCCGGCAGGATGCCCTTCAATGGGCATTTCTTTCCCCGCCACTTTGTCGGTGGGCACCCGCGTTTCCAGATGTGCAGCCGCATCACGTTGCGGATCGGGTCTGCAGCACCAGCGTCAGGAAGTCGAACTCCACCACCCAGTGAAGCCGTTCGGAAAGCTCGTGAAAAAGCGCCGGCAAATCGCGCTGCTGCGCGATGGCCTCGCTCACCTCCAGCAACGCCTCCAACTGGCGCCGGGAGTGGTCCAGAGGCTGTATTTGCGCAATTTCCGGGGGCGAAACAGCAGGGTCCGCCATAGCAGGCAGGATAGCATCCGGTTGCGGGTGCCTCAACCGCCCGCATCCTTAAAGGTTGGAGCATCGTGCGATTCTCGTATACTAGAT
>CAVPKZ010000065.1:0-8335 GCA_963705755.1 uncultured Acidobacteriota bacterium
CAACTAGAGAATGTGAGAGTCTCACGAGAAAGGATTAGCGACCTGCTCGGCCCCGAGTTTTGCACTAGGCGCTGCGAGGCGCGTAGCGAAGCATAAACAGGGGATAGGTGGGCTGGGTATTGAGCTTCGAAAACACCCCAATCAGGATGCCGACGTCATAGGACTGGCGGAAGGCAATATGACCGTGAGCGATAGCGCGAGCCCACGATCAGTCCTGCGTAGTCGTAGACCCCAGACACGCCTAGAAACTTCATGCACGAGAACCGGGAGACCTCGGAGATGCCTGCGGCGCGGAAGTGCTGCAGGACGGCGGGAGAAGGCCATGGCCGTACTGCCTGCGTGTACGTCACTGAGGAGTCGGACAGCGGAATACTACCTATGAATCATTCGAACAAAGACGGGAAGCCGTTGGCGGAGAGTGAGGAGGGAAGGCCGATGATCAAGGAGAACGCTTGTCAACCTTAACCTAACACGTACCCGACACAGAGCGAGAAAGGCGTGTCACAGGGGCTGGCGGGCGTGCGGAAAGCAGCAAGGGAGAACAAGGAGAAGAAGTTCACCGCCTTGCTCCACCATCTGACAGCCGATCTGCTACGGGAAAGCTTTTACTCATTGAAGAGAAAAGCTGCACCGGGAGTAGACGGCGTAACGTGGCAGGAGTATGAGACCGGGCTCGAAGATCGACTTGTTGATCTGCACGGCCGGGTCCATCGCGGGGCGTACCGAGCGATGCCGTCGAGGAGAGTATACATAGAGAAGGAAGACGGGCGGAAACGCCCGTTGGGGGTCGCGGCGCTGGAAGATAAGATCGTTCAGCAGGCTGTGGTCACCATCCTCAACCAGATCTACGAGGAAGACTTTCTCGGCTTCTCATATGGATTTCGCCCGGGGCGTAGCCAGCATCAAGCGCTGGACGCGCTATCGTATGCGCTTCTGCGGAAGAAGGTGAACTACGTTCTTGACGCAGACATTCGAGGATTCTTCGATAACCTCGACAAAAGTTGGATGATCAAGTTCGTCGAGCATCGCGTAGCCGACCCCCGAATCCTACGGCTGATCCAGAAATGGCTGAACGCCGGGGTCATGGAGGAAGGCAAATGGTCGGAAACGTTGGACAGGTACCCCGCAAGGGTCAGTGATTTCGCCGACGCTTGCCAATATCTATCTGCATTACGTTTTCGATCTCTGGGTGGATGCCTGGCGCAAGAAGTGCGCGCAAGGAGACGTGATCGTCGTGCGATATGCCGATGATACCGTCCTAGGTTTCCAACACCAAGCAGATGCAGACCGCTTTCTGGAAGATCTTCGGGAACGGCTGAGGAAGTTCGGTTTGGAACTCCATCCAGACAAAACGCGCCGGATCGAGTTCGGAAGATTTGCCGAACAGAACCGGAAACGAAAAGGAGAAGGCAAGCCAGAGACGTTCGGCTTTCTGGGTTTCACGCACATCAGCGGGAAAGACCGGAACGGGAACTTCACCGTAAAGCGCAGGACGATCCGAAAGCGCATGAGGGCGAAGCTGCGAGAAATCAAACAGCAACTCTATCAGCGCATGGATGATCCGGTGGCGCAGACTGGCGAATGGCTCAAGTCGGTCGTCAAGGGCTACTTCAACTACCACGCGGTCGCGGGAAACATCGGCAGCCTACGAGTATATCGGGTACGGGTAATTCGACTCTGGCGGTGGACACTACTCCGTCGAAGCCAGAAGCGCCGGCTCATCTGGACCCGCATGCATCGGCTGGCTGAACGATGGGTGCCCAAGCCGCGACCACTCCATCCTTATCCTGAGCGTCGCTTCGCCGCCAGTCATCCGCGATAAGAGCCGTATGCGCTAAGGAGCGCCCGTACGGATCCGTGCGGGGGGTACCAAGAAACTGGTATCCCTACCGTGACCTTCACAGTCTGATGGAGGCGAAGTGATAGTGAAGCGCAAGGGCTGAGCCGCGAGGCGAGGTCTGAAAGAAGTGCGGAGCAATCACGCGAGCCGATGAACAAGAACTGGATGGAGGCCTACGGTGTTGGGCGAGCGAGCAACTGATCGCGAAGCCCCAAACCATCAAAGACACTGGTGGTAAAGTCGCATAATCGCAGATTGACCCGCCACTCATTTTTAGATTGCGGATGGCGGCAAATCTACCGACTTGGGGGCCTCGCGAAACATCCGCTCCAGCGGTGGCAGCGGTGGTTTTTACAGGCAGCTTATCCGGCTGCGCGTGGGGGAGGGCGGGCGACCCAAGGCGGCTAGGTACTAAGAGCAAGCATGTGATGAGGTAAGAATATGGCATTCTGGCGGAAATTAGAGAGGAGTTTGCCGTGTCACTACGGACCACCAAGAGTGCAATTGGGCGATAAGAGTGGCAACACATCTGGAGCGTGCTGCCACACCGGTTTTCTCGCCATAATACAGTCCATCTCAAGCGCGCAAAGTTGATCGATATCACGATTTACGGTGATGAAATCGATGACTTCAAAACCTTTGGTCTCAAATTCGGCTACAGAATCAGCGAAACCATGCATCCCGTGGTAGATCTTGTGGAGCGAGACTTCCGTCTGCAACGCTAGGATTCTTGGCAGAATGGATTGCGCTCCCTCCATTACCGAGAGGTCGAAACCTTGGGTGTCGAGCTTCAGATACATGCGCGGTGATGAAATATCTTTCAGGCATGTTTCGAGGACATGGTCTAATCGCCAAACGTCGACTTCTTCTTTCCTCATCACGCGGTTGCCGCGAAATCTAACCTGAGATTCCTCCATGGGCGTCAAGAAAGAACTAAAAACTGACTCAGCAGCAACATTGATTTCCCTCCGCTCATTGTCTGCGCCTAATGCATAGGGAAATACTCTCCATGGTTCTCTCTGGGAGGCAATCACTTTGAGGACATCGTAGTTCTCGCGGACCGGTTCGAAAGATACGATATATCCACGATAGCCCATCCGGCGCAGCAAAATACCGTACTGGCCCCGATTCGCTCCCACGTCAAGCACGCAGTTGATGGAAAGCTTTTCAAGAACGTGTTTGAGCACGAGGCGGTCGCGAAGCCAGTAGGCCCATTTCGAGGGCACACGGAGAAGCAGTTTATCCGCCGAAGTTCGCAAAAACTTTTCGTACATTTCCATATGCGGTCTTCTTCATATGCGCTCTTCTCGTGTCGACTTGGCTGCAGTGCAAAATTCTACTGTAGCAAGCTGGCCTGAACGGTCGTAATCGGGCCGTCCTAGAATGAGGTAACGGACTGAGAAATTCCATCTGAACTTCATTTGATTTTTTCCGGTAAGCGCTGTCGTTAATGGCCTAGATTCGAGGGCGCAGGAAGCGTTAATCCGCAAGCTGCGGCAGGATTCGGTTTAGCCAAAGACAAAACCTGTTCCCGAAATTCTTCAGTCACGCTTAACAGTCCATCTGGCTCAATTCCGTCCATTGTAAAAAGCGGTCTGAGTTCTGAACCGCCGCATTATTGCTGCACCACAATCTGTAAGGACTGCGGTATGCCTGATATGTATCGGCCTTCCAGCTACCACGTCGCGGAGTAATTTCCTGGCCGCCTGCCTGTTGGCGAGCCTTTGAATTTAGACTTTTGAAATAAGGAACATTGGTCTTCAATTTTCGAGCCAAAATCTATCACCGAAATTGCTTCAGTGCCTAACCCTGTAATCGGAAACTTGAAATCCACACATTATAAAAGGGCGCCCCTTTTGTAGTAGGTTTTGAGTGCTTGGCTCATTTCCTACAGGAAGGAACACCCTCTATGACTAGCACTAAATATATCGGCATGGACGTGCACAAGGAAAGCATTTCGATCGCAGTTCTGAATTTCGCCGGCAAGGTGGTGATGGAATGCGTCATCGAGACCAAAGCGAACCATACGAAATCGCTGACTTGGCCGGGATTGACGAGCCAAATCCAAAGTATTCGCAGAAAGATGCCCGACAGCAGGCAAATCGGAACGAAAAGGCGATGGTGGATGACGTTAGACAGCAGATCTCTTGATTTTGTCATCGCGGGAGCTTAAAGGTGTAACTTACGGGCCCGGCGAATTCCGCAGATTCCGATGAAGTCATATTAGACAAATGGGTGAGGTTGACCGTGACGACGAGGCATATCGACGGTAAATAGCGGAAGCAGTAGCCAGGAAAAGATCGCCGCTGCCACGCCTACGAAAATGAAGCCAAGGACTGCCCCCATAGAAAGAAGTTCTATCACAACGGAAAACTGAAAGTAAACCAATCAACCTGGTGTTTCCGATTAGCAACCTAGCAGTCCGTGGCGGAATCACGTTCTTTTGTGTGACGGAACTTGTATCTGAGATAGCGATGATTTCGCGGCCGTCTGAGTCGCGACGACGAAAAAGAAAAGTTTGTGCGCCGCGCGAGTGCTGAAAAGCGACGGGACAGCAAAGAAAGCGCAAAAAAAAGCGCGGACTGTCGATTCCTTAACTCCCGTGGAGTGCCCGCTCCGAGTAGCGCGCGAAAGATCAGACTCAGATTGAATGCGCCGACGTGCAGCAACAGTCGCTTCAGAATATTCTGGTGCCCGCGCAGATAGGTCCTTCGCATTCCGCCGGTATCGTAGCAGTGCGCGAAGCTCCGCTCCGAGCAATTCACCCCTCTTGCGCAGGGGATTTTCCGTAGACTCCGTTCACTCGCCGCCGGTTCGCATACACCGCTTGTTGTTGCTCATGCTGGCCTTCCCAAGGCCGCTGGCCCTTTTGTTTTTTCTCCGGAATGTACGTCCGCACTTCCGCGTCGAGAGCGTCATCAGCGTTTCGCTGCTATGGTAGCCCTTGTCCGCGACCACTTCTGCGATGCCCTGCACATGCATTTGCGGTTTCTGATTCGCTTCTTCCGTCCCGATCAACTCGGCCACGGTTTCACCCGCTTCGGACAGCGTCTCTAAAACTGTCGTCGTGTCGCCCTGATCGGCTTCCTGCAACGTTACCGCCAGCACTGCGCCCGTCTGCATATCCACGGCATGCTCGGCTTTGTGCGCCAGATGCGTATGGCCATCTTTCATCTTCGCAATTCGCGCATCCGCATCATGCGGATGCACTCAATCTTTATTGCTGGCTTTGTCTTCCGCGTGCGATCCACCCGCGCCAGATCTCCCGCGTCGGTGTTGCAATTCCTGATTCCTTGGCCAGCCCTTTCAGAAATTCCTCGTAACTTTCCCCCGTGTCTCGCCGCACCATCGCGCGCATCGCCGCGTTAGCTTCCAGCGTGGTTGCGTCCACGCCCACAATCTTGCCTTTCAGCAGCCCGCGATCTCGCAGCAATTCCAAAATCCAGAAAAATACCTTGCGATGCGCCTCCACATCGATCAGCCGCCTGGTCCGCGAGATCGTGGAGTGCTCCGGCGTGTCTTCGTCGATCGCGATGCCCAGAAATTTCCGCAGTCCCAGCGAATCCGCCGCGCGCCAAGCGATCCCGCGCTCTCCATCGAAGCCTTCAAAATAGCCCACCAGCAACAACCGAAAATAAATCCCCGGCGTCAGCGACGGCCGCCCAGTGTTCTCCGCGTAAAACTTGGCACATTCCTGCTCCGCGAACTCATCGAACCGTTCCGCTTCGAGCAGTTCATTCACGCGCTGATAAAAAGGATGTGCCGGCCCCTTGGCCAGTTCGTTGTGACTGATCCACAAGGGCTCCTGCCGCTGCCTCCGCCTTCGTGTCCCCATCGCCATCCATGCTCCTCCCAGAATTCCATGGCATTCTCACGAGAGCCATGGGCGAAAACAAGTTACTTCAGGTTACAAAACAAAATTGCCGGGTTTCACCACGGGCTGCTAGGCTAGGCATAAAACAGTTCGGACTCATCAAACTATTCCGTTCGACCACGCCGTCTTAGCGCACTCAAATTCGTTTCCGCCGTAGCAAGGACCTCGCACAGCAGCGTAACGCGAAGAGAACAGTGCGGCGTCCCAACCGAACGTCACACTCACATCCTAACCGTCTGCAACAATCGGCTAGACTTCTAGCCCAAGTCCTTGGTAAGTCGCGTACTCGGAAACTGAGCCGATACTCTCGCGACACATCGTTTGCATCCCTACAATCCGTATGTTAACTTTGCGCGGTAAAGGGAAATCGCCCAAGAACTTCGCGACGGTCGCCGTGCCACACACCAAACAACTCTTGCCTTCGCCAGTCGGCGCTCCAAAGACCCTCGGTCCCTTGAGCGTGGAGGAGTCCGAGCTGCTCAGGCAACTGGATCTTTCCCGCATGCCGCGCCACGTGGCGGTCATCATGGATGGCAACGGCCGCTGGGCGCAACGCCGTCATCTGCCGCGAATCGCCGGCCACCGCTACGGCACCAAGACGGCTCGCACCAGCATTGAAACTTGCGCGCGGCTAAACATCGAAGCTCTAACGCTTTACGCTTTTTCCGTTGAGAATTGGCGCCGCCCCAAAGTCGAAACCGATTTCCTCATGCAGCTCCTGCGTGAATACATCCGCAAAGAAATGCCCCTCATCCAGCGCAATAACATCCGCATGCGCTTTCTCGGCCGCATTGATGAGCTTCCCCTCGGTGTGCAGAAAGACGTACGCCAAGCCACCGAGCAAACCGCCGCAAACACTGGCATGTGCCTGTGCATCGCCTTTAACTACGGCGGCCGCGCGGAAATTGTCGACGCCATGAACGCCATCCTCGCGCAGCGCGCCGGCAACGGAATTAATGGCCATGCGACTAACGGTCACGCCGCCACCAGGCGCAACGGTCATGTGCCCGCGAAACAAAAAAACGGGGACGCGGGCGAACACGCGCGGCTCGACAGCAACGGACACTTTCAGCGCATCACCGAAGATAAAGTTCGAGTTATCTATACACCGAAGGCCTGCCAGACCCCGATCTGCTCATCCGCACCAGCGGCGAGATGCGCGTAAGCAATTTCCTCCTCTGGCAAATCGCCTACGCCGAAATGTACGTCAGCGAAACACTCTGGCCCGATTTCAACCGCGCACGCCTGCTCGAAGCGCTCGTGGAATTCCAGAAACGCGATCGCCGCTACGGCGGCCTGCAACAGTCAAATTCCTCCACCCACTCTGACGAAGCCTCACTCGCCGACTCGCCCCACGCCACCGGCAAGTAAATTCCAACTATATTCCGCAACCGGCCGCATCCCCTTCACCTGCCAATGTGATGTAATGTTCCGGCACTTACACAGGGGACTCGTCTTTCATGACTTGGAAAAGGGTGGCGACCGCCGCGGTATTAATTCCCGTGGTTGTTAGCCTCGTCTTGTGGGGGGCTCGACCATTGCTGTCGCGCTGGTGTTGGCGCTGGTGGATGCTTCTCGCGCTCTTCGAATATTTTGCGCTGGGCGACGCCATGGGTCATCGCGCGTATCGTTTCTGGACCGCCATCTGCGCGCTGATTATTTTGTATCTGCAGTGGCTGACCACCGCGGTGCGCTGGGGAGAATTCGGCGGCATTATTTACCCCGCCCGGTTAGTCTGGCTTCTTCATAGCTTTTTTCCTCGTGCCGAAGACGCCGTCTTTCTTTTGTACTAGGGATTGCCGTCATCACCCTGGCAACCAAAAGACCCATCGTCGAAGCATTGCCTTCTGCCGGCATCAGCTCCAGCGGTTTGCTTCTCGTAGCTTTCCCACTCACGTACGCAATCCGCCTCCATGCACTCGGCAGCGAAGGACCGCGTCTCCTGCTTTTCGTGTTGGTGCTGATCTGGGCCAGCGATTCCGCCGCGTACTTCGCAGGACGCGCACTCGGCAAACATCCCTTCGCCCCGCATCTGAGCCCAGAAAACTTGGGAAGGCTCCATCGCCGGTTTCGCCAGCTCGATTGTTGTAGCCTTCGCGTTTATGCGCTGGCTCTCCGAATCCGTCGTGATTTTGCTCGGAGCGGCGGCTGTCGGCAACATCGCCGGGCAGATCGGCGATTTGCTCGAATCCGCCTACAAACGCAGCGCAGGAGTCGAAGACTCCGGCGCGCTCTTGCCCGGCCACGGCGGCATGCTCGACCGCATCGACGCCCTTATTCTGGCCATCCCCGTAGTCTGGTACTATTTTGTTTTGGTCTACCCGCCCAGCGTTTAGCCGCGTATCCCCGCGAAGCGCAATGCGGCGGGTCGCTCAAGGTCTACATCTACATCCGTAGCTCAGAAAGAAACTGCGTGAATCATTTAGCCATCCTCGGTTCCACCGGCTCCATTGGCCGCCAATGTCTCTCCGTAGTGGAATCGCTTCCCGATCAATTCGTCGTGTGCGGGCTGGCTGCCGGGTCGAACCTCGACGAACTTGTCTCTCAAATTGAGCGCCACCGCCCAAATGTTGTTTCCGTCGCCAACGCTCAAAAAGCGGATGAGCTCGCGGAACGTCTCC
>CAVPKZ010000066.1:0-5622 GCA_963705755.1 uncultured Acidobacteriota bacterium
CATTTTCGATCTCGTCGGAACGCAGGCGCCGAATTTCCTCGACCACTGCCAAGGGCAGAGCAAAGCTGGTGGATCCACACCGCACGAATAAAGCCGGCGAGATGATCAACGTCAGGGGAACCTTCAGAGTAAAGGTGGTGCCCACTCCCGTCGTACTTTGAATGTCGATTTCGCCGTTCAGCGTGTTGAGATTGGCGCGTACTACGTCAAGACCGACGCCGCGCCCAGCAAGCTCGGTCTTCACCGGAGCGGTTGAGAATCCCGGATGGAAAAGCATTTCGCGCAAATCGCGCTCGGTAAGCCGATCAGCCGTTTCCGGGGAGACCAGGCCGCGCTCAATGGCGCTGTGCCGCACGCGGTCATAATCGATGCCTCGTCCGTCGTCCTGCACTTCGATGTAGATGTGATTTCCGCGGTGATAGGCCCGCAAGCTCACTTTCCCGAGCTGCGGCTTCCCAGCGGCGGCACGATCCGGGGCAGATTCGATTCCATGTGCGACCGAGTTGCGCACCAGGTGAACCAACGGATCGGAAATCTGCTGGATGATGCTGTTGTCCAGTTCCGTTTCACTGCCGCCTCAAATCGAGTTCCACTTGTTTGTCGGCGGACTTTGCGGCGTCGCGAACGGCGCGCGACAACCGTGAATACAATGTGCCGATGGGCACCATGCGCGCAGCCGTAAATTCGTCCTGCAAATGGTGAGCCAGCTTGGTGAACTCGTCGATATCGCCTTCCACCCGTCCGATGTAGCCCTGCAGTTGCGATAGAACTTCGTTGACGTCAGCAGAGATTTCCGCCATGGAACGCGACAAAATGTTGAAGTCGTCATAGCGGTCCATTTCCAGTTCGCTGAAATCGACCAGAAAGAGGTATCGCCGGCAGCCGCGCTAGTGAGCCGCTGCGAAGTTGTATTCGGTATTCCAGTCCGCGGATTTGGCCTGCGAACTGACCCGGTTGAATTCGTATTTTTCCTGGAATTCGGAAACTTTGCCTTGCAGGCGTTCTTTCGAGAAATTCAGCGTATCAACCAGCTTTTCAAGTTCCGACACACGGCCGACCATCCGTGTACGGTTGATGACCAATTCGCCCACGGTGTTCATCATGCGATCGAGACGATCCAGCGCGATGCGCACCGATTTGACTGCCGCAGTAGGACCGGCCTGAAACTTCGCGGCAATCATGGCTTTTACGTCGGGCTTGATTTCTTCCAGTGCAAGATTTGGCGCGACTTTTGTTGTGGCAGTATTTGCCGGTACCGTTAAATCCGTGTCTTCAGGATCCAGCGGAGCGAATTCCGCGATACGACCAAGTAGCGAATCGACGCCGGCGCGCATTTCACGCTCATCGGCCCACTGTTTGTGCAAAGTTTTCTTCAATGTGTCAATGGATTCCAGGCAAACATCGACAACCATCGGAGAGGGTTCAATTTCGCCGTCGCGCAAACGACCGATAAGATCTTGACGCGATGGGCAATGGCGCCGAGGCGTTTCAAACCTACCTGGGCCGCCGATCCCTTGAGCGTATGGATAGCGCGGAAAAGCTTGTTAATTTGTTCGGGATTATTGTTGCCTTCCAGCGAAATCAAACAGTCGCTGACGACTTGCAAGTGCTCTTCAGCCTCGGGCTGAAAAAATTCCAGAATCTCGTTGGAAACCTCATCGTCGGGTGGCAACAGGTCAAAATATGAGCCAGTAACGGAAATCGTCGTCTTTTTGGCAACGGGGGTGGAAGGAACTTCAGTTTGCGCCGGTGACGCATAGGTGGTTTTCGGTGCCGCTTCCGGAAATGCGAAGCTGTAGCGTTCTTTAAACGCGTGTATTTCGTCAATCGTTTCAGAGCCTTTATCGCTGATTTCCAGCAAGTCCGTTTCGAGCAGGGAAATTGCATCGGACAGAAATTCCGCGAGTGGGCCGTGAAGATCGTCGCCCAGCGGGGCATTCATGGCGTATTGAAAGACGTGCGCCAGTTTGGAAGCGATCTCCGCAAATCCCGGAAATTCGTAACTGGCGGAGGTCCCTCCCAGAGTGTGCGCCGCGATGTACAAACGTTCGAGGTCTTCGTGGCGCGGCCCAATTTCCTGTAACACCCCGACATACTCACGCAGGTATTGCAGGTGCTCGGAGGCTTCCTGAAGGAACAGTTCCATACCTTCACGTTGCGGAGAGCTCCTCATGAGCGGCCTTCCGCCGGCGCGTCCGGCTTCTGCAATTCTTCCGCGGTAGGCTTGCGGTACAAAATGCAATCGTTCAGCACAATGGCCTGGAACTTCACCGGCATTTTGGAAATGGATTCCGAATGCCCCAGAAAGAGATAACCGCCCGGCTCCAGGGCGTCGTAAAAGTGCTGAACCAGCGAACGGCGGCGCTGTTCCGAAAAATAAATCAGCACGTTCATGCAAAAAATTACATCCATGCGTCCCACGTAAACAGTGGAAGCCAAATTCATCTGCGTGAAATTAATCATCTTGCGCAGTCGCGGCTTGATCTGTTGCCCATTTTTGCCGGGGCTGAAGTGCGCAGCCAATTGCGTTTCGCTGACAGAGGAAAGCTGCGTCCAGAATAGTTGCCATTTTCGGCGTGCTTCAGCGCCACAGCGGCTCACGTCGGTGGCCAAAATCTCCACATCCCAGGCGTCCGCGAATGACAAGGTATCCGCGATGGCGATGGCGATGGAATAAGGCTCCTCGCCGGTGGAACAGCCTGCGCTCCAGACTCGCAAGCGTGCGCGGATTCTTCCAGAACTTTCTTTATATGCAACTCTGGCAAAGCACGCTTCTGGAAACGCCTCGTAAACCGCCGGGTAACGAAAGAAAGTCGTCTCCTGGGTAAGCAGTCGCTCCAGAAAGCGCTTCGTATTCCACGTCGGTCTTACGAGCGGCTCCGCAGGAAATCCGTGCCCCGTTCAAATGCCTCGAGCCTGAAGTGTTCGCGCACACGAGTAACAAGGAATCGCTCACGCGACTAATCGAAACAAATTCCCGTAGCGCTCTTCAATCAGCATGCGGATCTCGCTTAACTCATGCTCACTAAGTTCGAGTTCTGTTATCTGGCGCTCGTTCGCGGCTTTCACGTTTGGTTATTCCGTTCGGCTTCGGCCCTTGCCAGAGCTAGAAATCGCTCAGCAACTCGGTAACACCTTACTCAGGAAATTCCACCGCGACGACCCACTGGAACGCGCTCCGATTCTTCCTGACGGGTGCCGCTCCTGATTGGAAGACGCTCGGAATTGTGCCAGACCATCGTTCAGCTGGTCCGACAGCTTTACGATGTGACTGACCGTCGCCACCGTTCGCGCGGGCCCTGCGTAGTCTGCCGCGTGATGCCGGAAATGATCTGCATCGCTTTGCGCGACGCCTTCCGTCCCACGCACCTGCTGTTTCGAAGCGAGGGAAATTTCTTGAACGAGTTCGGCCGATTGACGAACGACGCTCGAAATCGCTTCGAGCGCTTTGCCGGCTTGATCGGCGAGGCTCGCGCCGACTTCCACTTCGCGCGTGCCCTCTTCCATCACGACCACCGCTTCGTTCGTCTCGGCCTGAATCGCCTTGATGAGCGCGGCGATATCTTTCGTCGCGCTGCGGGAGTGTTCGGCGAGCTTGCGGACTTCGTCGGCGACCACCGCGAAACCGCGGCCCCGTCGCCCGCGCGCGCCGCTTCGATCGCGGCGTTCAGCGCGAGCAGATTGGTCTGCTCGGTGATGTCGTTGATCACGTTGATGATTTCCGAAATTTCGAGCGAACGATCGCCGAGGGACTTAATCTTCTTCGCCGTGGCCTGCACGAGGCGCGAATCCGTTGCATGCCTTCGAGCGTATCGCGAACGGCGCGGTTGCCTTGTTCAGCGGCGTCCAAAGCGCGGCGAGCCGCTTCGGCGCTGGCTTCCGCGTTGTTGGAAACCTGTTTCATCGAAACCGTGAGCTCTTCCACGGCGGACGAAGTATTGGTAATTTCCTGATCCTGCTGCGTGGCGCCAGCCTGTCATATCATCGGCGGCGTCCAGAATCTGGTTCGCGCTGGCGCTAACGTCCATGGCCGCTTTGCGGACGCGTTCGAGCACCTTGGTGAAGTTGTCGAGCATGAAGTTCACGGAATCGACCACATTGCCAGAGCATCATTCGTTACTTTTCCACGCATCGACAAGTCGCCGCGTGCAACCTGGTTGATCGTGTTCAAGAGGTCCGTGATGCTGCGTTGCAGAAAGAGTCCTGCGCCTCCTGATTGGTGGCGGAGTGCGCCATTGCGCGCACCGCTGCGATTGAAATTGTCCGCGATGAATCCAAATTCGTCGGAGGATAGCGACCTCCACGCGCGCCTTCACGTCACCCGCGACGAATCGCTCGGAGAATTTGCGCCAAGTCGTCGACGGGGCTTGCAGCGACGCGCCTAGCTCCGAGGGACAAACACCGGCAGCGAGCGCTCGCCGAGACAGGCCGACAGCGAGCAGCAGCGGCCGGTGGACTCCGGGCAACGAACGCGGCGTCCAGCAACGAAGCGCCGCCCGAATTCTTGCCGGCAAGATAGGCGAGAGCTGAGAACGGCGAACAGCGCGGCGACCATTCCGAACATCAGCAGCCAGATTGTAGAACTCAAACGAGCTTTCATGACTTCCTCCCAAAAACTTTCGCGTTCCGAAGAAACTCGAGAATCAGAAAAAACTAAATCACGGGAACCGGGAAAACATCTATCAGCCGCCGCAAATCAACCACGAACGCCAGCCGGTCGTCATGCCGCAACATTCCACGACAATGGGGACATTTCACTCGGAGCTTGATCGAGCAGCGCTTCTTCGGTCGCCGAAAATGTGCCGATCACTTCGTCGCGCGGCGATTCCGACGCGCAGAACTTCGCGACGGTCGTCGCCTTCAAGGCCGAGACTACAACGTGCTTCGGCAACAGACCGGGCCGTCGGCCTTCGGTGAACGCGATATCCATGAGCGGCACGATGGTGCCGCGCAAGTTGAAAACGCCCATCAGGAACGCAGGCGCGAGCGGTATGCGCGTGACAATCGGCCAATCCACCACTTCTTCCACTTCCAGCACCGAGAGGCAGAAGCGTTCGCGCCCGGCGCGAAAAACGCAGTACTGCTGATGGCGGCCGCTCTTCCATGGGGCCGAGAGCCTCCAGCAAACTGCCGGTGCTTTCGTCCGCCGCAAGCGGCTCAAGGTGAAGAAAGGGATTCATCGGGCTTTAGTAAATCTCCATAAAAATTGTCATGCGAACCGCCTCACCGCTCGTAACAGTTCCTCTGACGTAAAAGGCTTGGTGACATACCCGTCGGCGCCTTGTTGTTCGCCCCAGAATTTGTCGCTGGCGGTGTCCCGCGAGGTGACCAGGATGACCGGAATAGTTTTGTATAAGTCGTGACCTTTTAATTCGCGACAAACCTGGAAGCCGTTTTTTCCGGGCATTACCACTGATGGTAACCACTGTTCCTCCGGCCTCCACGAATTGTTTGATCTGCGGAATTGTTTTTTCCGCCGTGATGCGGCCCAACCAACCGCTATATTCAGCCGGGATTTCTTCCGGCTTGGGCTGGCGTCCTCCGAATCCTCCTCCTCCTCCGCGGCCGCCAGCGCCGGGAGCGCGAATCGCGCCATCTGTGAAGACCAGGACATCGAAGTCT
>CAVPKZ010000067.1:0-44680 GCA_963705755.1 uncultured Acidobacteriota bacterium
CGACCCGGTACGCGATCAAGCCGATGGACCTGGCCGAATCAGCCGCCTACCTGCGCCATCACATGTCCCTGGCCGGACGCGAGGAACCCCTGTTCGCCGACGACGCCGTCGCCCGGCTGCACCGCGTCTCTTCCGGCCTGCCCCGCGCCTTGAACAACGCCGCCACCGCCGCGCTCATCGCCGCCGCGGCCGCCGGGCAGGACCTCGTCGACGATGCCTGCGCCAAGAAAGCAGTCGCCGAACTCACCCGAGACTGACCAGCAGCCCTCCGACGGGCCATGACCCGCGCCGAAGCACTGCGCTGGTGGCAGGCCGGCTACCAAGCCGGACACCAAGCCGCCGGGCACGAGCAGCAGGCAGCCGCCCGGTGGGACCAGCTCGCCGTCAGCTACCGCACCCAGCACGCCGCTGACCAGCAAGCCAAGATAAACGCGCTGCTGCTCGAACTCATCGACGTGCTCGCCCGCCTCCTCGGCAGCCACGACAACGGCGAGACCTAACCCTGCCGCCGCAGCGTGGGCATCACAAAGCCAAGCCCACGGAACGTCTACATCAAATGCTGCCGAACCATGTGCAGACGGATGAGGCCTTCACACTAAGCATGGGGCCGTACCGCACCGGGGAGGCCACCTTGGCGCGGGACCTGCTGCCCCGGCTGGGTGCCGGGGATGCTGCTCTCGGCCGACCGGTACTACTACAGCTACCGGCTGTGGGCCGCGGCTGCCGGGACCGGGACGCAGCTGTGCTGGCGTACCAAGGCCAATCACGTGCTGCCCGTGGCTGAGCGGCTGGCTGACGGGTCGTACCTGTCGGTGGTGCGGGAGGTGCGCGGGCATCACTACACCGGGCGCGAGATGCCGGTACAGGGTGATCGAGTACGGGGTGGACGAAGTTTTTCTTCCACGCCGATTTCCGTGGATGGTTTTGAAGTTCCACCCGAGGAACGGCCTACTGTGGAATTCAACGAAGTGGGTCCGGATTATTTCGCGACCATGGGCATCCCTCTGGTGTCCGGCCGCGAATTTACTCGCGGGATGCGAAAGAGCTGCTCTGGTAGCCATCGTGAATGAAACGATGGCGGCACAATATTGGCGCGGCAGAAATCCGATTGGCCAGCGCGTTCAGGTCAAGGACCGATGGATGCAGGTGGTCGGCGTGGCAAAAGATTCGAAGTACCGAAGTGTTCGGGAGACCGCGAACCCCTTTTTCTATGTGCCGCGGCGGCAGAATTTCTCGGTTGGGGCGGCATTGTTTATTCGAACGCCGCTGAGCCCGGAAACAGTAGCGGTGGCTCTACCCGCGAGGTGCACGCGCTGGACGCGAGCCTTTCCCCGTACGAACTCATCACCCTGCAAGAGCAGTTGGATCGCTCGACATCGCCGCAGCTGGTGGCGGTAACTCTAGTGGGCGTTTTAGGGGCGTTGGCGCTGCTGCTTGTGGTCATCGGATTGTACGGCGTGATGGCCTACGCAGTGTCGCAAAGCACGCGCGAGCTTGGGCTGCGGATGGCGCTTGGCGCGGGCGCTGCAAATCTGGTGCGGCTGGTCCTATCGCGCGGCTTAGCGTTGATGGCCGGAGGGGTCCTTCTTGGCGCCGCAGTGGCCGTAGCATCGACGCGATTAATGGGCAACCTTCTCTACCACGTGAGTCCGCGCGACCCGCGCGCGTTCGGCGTAGCCTTCGCAGTGATGACGGTCGCTACATTGGCAGCGTGTTTCATACCAGCGTGGCGCGCGATTCGCACTGATCCCGCCGAAGCCTTGCGCGATTGATTTTCACATCTGAATTTGTCCGCTAAAATTTGGGCCTCAATTGCGACTCCGGCTCAGGCGTTGTATCGTTGCGTCAGCAGGAGGGATCAATGCAGAAACGCAAACTTGGAAAGAGTAACTTGGAGGTCTCGGCCCTCGGACTTGGCTGCATGGGAATGAGCTTCGGCTTCGGGCCCGCCGTGGACAAGAAGGACGGAATTTCACTGATTCGGGCGGCCGTCGAACGCGGCGTCACGTTCTTCGATACGGCAGAAATATATGGCCCGTACACGAACGAAGAACTGGTGGGTGAGGCCCTCGCTCCTTTGCGTGAACAGGTGGTAATCGCCACCAAGTTTGGGTTCAAAATTGATCCGCACACCGGCAAACAGGCCGGGCTGGATAGCCGGCCGGTGCACATCAAGGAGGTTGCTGAGGCTTCGCTCAAGCGCCTCAAGACCGACACCATCGACCTCTTCTACCAACACCGTGTTGACCCGGACGTACCCATCGAAGATGTGGCGGGCGCTGTGAAGGACTTGATCCGCCAAGGCAAAGTGAAACACTTCGGGCTGTCTGAAGCAGGGGTGCAAACCATCCGTCGCGCCCACGCGGTTCAGCCCGTAACCGCGCTGCAAAGCGAATACTCGCTGTGGTTCAGAGAACCTGAAGCGGAAGTGATACCGACTCTTGAGGAACTGGGCATCGGATTCGTTCCATTCAGCCCACTTGGCAAGGGCTTCCTGACCGGCAAGATCAACGAGAATACGAAGTTCGATAGCACCGATTTCCGTAACATCGTTCCTCGCTTTACCGCCGAGGCTCGCAAAGCCAATCAAGGCGTGGTTGATCTGCTCGGCAAGCTCGCAGAAAAAAGAAGGCCACACCCGCGCAGATCGCACTGGCCTGGCTGCTGGTCCAGAAGCCGTGGATTGTTCCGATCCCTGGCACGACCAAGTTGGCGCGCCTCGAAGAAAACCTGGGAGCAGTTTCGGTTACGCTCACGCCCGACGATCTTCGCGAAGTTGAGAGAGCCGTCTCGAAGATCACCGTGCAGGGGGCTCGCTACCCGGAAAATCTGCAAAAAATGGTCGGTCGCTAATCCCGAACAAAGAAGATTTTTCTGGTTGGTGAACATCGAAATGTTGGCAGCGTGCTCTTGGCTTGCGTGATGAAATAAATGCGACTCGTCGTCGCGTTCGTTGACTTGCTCGGTAAGCCCACCTAACATCTCTGCTCATGGCTGAAGTCCAGTCTTTGATTGGCCAAACCATCTCCCACTATCGCATTGTAGAGAAGCTCGGTGGCGGCGGGATGGGTATCGTGTATAAGGCTGAGGACACCAATCTCGGCCGCTTTGTTGCTCTGAAATTCCTGCCTGATCACGTCGCGCGCGATCCGCAAGCGTTGGAACGTTTCCGCCGGGAAGCGCGAGCAGCTTCCTCTTTAAATCATCCCAACATTTGTACGATCTATGAGATTGGAAGTCACGATGACCAATCATTTATTGCCATGGAGTATCTGGATGGAGCCACGCTCAAGCACCGCATCGTCGGAAAAGGGTTGGATATTGAAACTGTTTTAACGCTAGGAATTGAGATTGCCGACGGGTTGAGCGCGGCTCACGCGAAGGGTGTGATTCATCGCGATATCAAGCCAGCGAATATTTTTGTCATCGGGCGGGGCCACGCTAAAATCCTCGATTTCGGTTTGGCCAAGATTGTCGCATCAAAAAGCGCGTCCGGCGCTGACACCCTTGCCACACTCGAAGTGGACGCAGATCACCTAACCAGCCCGGGCAGCACTTTGGGAACTGTCGCGTATATGTCGCCCGAGCAGATTCGCGGTAAGGAACTGGATGCGCGAACCGACTTGTTCTCTTTCGGCGCGGTGCTGTACGAGATGATGACCGGCACGCTGCCCTTTCCGGCGCGACTTCCGGCCTCATCTCTGACGCGATCCTGAATCGGCCGTTCACAACTCCGCTGCGGCTGAATCCGAATCTTCCCGTGAAAGTCGAAGACATCATCAACAAAGCCTTGGAAAAGGATCGCGACCTGCGCTACCAGTCGGCGTCAGATATTCTCACCGACTTGAAGCGGTTAAAGCGCGATATGGATTCCGGAGCGGCGCCTTCGGGATCGCGGGCGCCTGAAATCCCCGAACCCGCCACAACTTCGACAGCCCATCCAACACTAACAACTTCGATAGCTTCGACAGCTTTGCCGACGGACGGTGCGGTAGCCAGCCCAGTCTCCGCGAAACGGCGGGCTCTGGTCGTGGTCTCCGCTGGCCTCATCGTTGCGGTTGCGCTGGTCTTTTGGTGGATGCGCCCATCGCCACCACCCAGAATCCTGGGTTTGGCTCAGATCACCAACGATGGTCGCGAGAAACCTGACACTATTTCTCCCGACAACATCCCGCTTCCCATTGTCACTGACGGTGCGAGGCTTTACTTCTGGGAAACCGGCCCGGGCCTTTCGCAGGTCTCTACCTCAGGCGGGCAAGTGGTTCCGCTCTCCAGCGGACTTCACATGTACATCAACGACATTTCGCCGAGTGGATCGGAATTGCTCACCGGGATTCCGACCTCGCCGAATTCCTACCGAAATACTTTATGGGTTCTGCCCCTTCCTGGAGGATCACCCCGTCGCCTGGCGGATATCTTCGCCCAGGATGCGACATGGTCGCCGGACGGCTCAAGAGTCATTTACGCCGACGAATCGGATTTGTACTCGGCGAAGCTGGACGGCAGTGATAAACGCAAGCTCACGACCGTGCCAGGGCGCATATGGTGGCCTCGCGTTTCATTGGATGGGCACCGCATTCGGTTCTCAGTCTACGATCCCCATACCACTCTGAGTTCCTTGTGGGAAGTTTCGATTGATGGAACGTCTGCCCGTCGTCTCCTGCCTAGTCTGAAGGCCATCACCTCCTGTTGTGGCAACTGGACTCCGGACGGAAATTACTTTGTGTTTCAAGCAAACAGCGAAGGCCGAACAGACATTTGGGCCATCCGCGAAAGGGGACTATTTCAAAAATCTAAGCTCAACCCAACTCGGTTGACAACCGGACCTCTCAACTACTGGGCTCCGCTACCGAGCAAGGACGGCAAAAGATTTTCGTGGTTGGCGAGCAGCCCCACGGCGAACTCCTGCGTTACGACACGAAGCTCGGCCAGTTTGTGCCCTTTTTGAATGGTCTCGGCCGAACAAGTAAGATTTTCGCCGGACGGTCGGTGGGCTGCCTATGTGACTTACCCCGAAGGTATTTTGTGGAGAAGCAAAGTTGATGGCAGCGAACGCCTGCAGCTTTCTTTCTCTCCTATACGCGCTGCGCTTCCGGTATGGTCGCCGGATGGAAAAAAAATTGCCTTCGTTGCCGCCACAACCGGGCAGCCGTTCAAGATATATGTCATTTCCGCCGACGGGGGCACGAGTGAGGAGGTAATCCTCAGGAACCAGTCCAGAACGACCCGACTTGGTCGGCGGACGGAAATTCCCTCATTTTTGGAGAGTCACCGATCAGCCAGTTGGGAACTCTACGCACCAACGGCCTTCACAGTGTCGATTTGAAAACACATGTGGCCTCCATTATTCCCGGGACCGAGGGGCTCTGGTCGCCGCGGTCCTCGCCTGATGGTCGCTACTTGGCCGGACTTTATGCGGACAATCAACGGCTCATGCTTTTCGATTGGAAACCACCAGATCACTGAGCTGGGAAAGGGGGACATTATTGCCTGGCCGGAATGGTCCCGGAATTCCCAATATATTCACTTCGGGTTAGGTGAAAAACTGGTTAGAGTACGTATCAGCGACCGCAAGTCGAGGAGATCAAGAACGTCGAAGACATGCGGCGGTTTTTGGATTCCGGCCGACCGGATTCTTCACCAGTTGGTGGGGCTTGGCTCCCGATGACTCGCCTCTGGTCTTGCGCGATGCCGCCACCCAGGAAATTTACGCCCTTGACGTGGACCTGCCATAAGCCAGCGGAAGTGCATCAGGCCTGCCGAGTCACACACGGATAAAGCGGATGGCAAATTTTGCGCGTATTTGATTTTCCAGGAAGCGTTCTTGGCTGAAGTGCAGAGGATTTTTCTGGTTGGTGAATTTCAGTAGGGTCTTGCTCTTTATCCTTTTTCTATTTCTAGTCGGCGGCTGCCAGCGAGTGACCTTCGGCGTCAGGCGGCATCGGCTGCCCATTGTAGGCATTTTTGAAGCGGATTCGGACTAGCCAGAAAATCAGCAAAATCAGCGGAAGTATGGTGAGGGTCAAATACAGGCCAGTGCTAAACAAAACGGGCGACAGGTGCTGGCCGATCCCCACTGTCGAAAGCAGCCTCAGCGGGCGGTTTGAGGGGCCCATGAAAAAAGAGCCTGCTGCGATGAACAGCCCAAAACACATGCGCCAGAGATGCCGCGCGATGCGCTTTGTTCCAAAAACGCCGCCGCGCACCAGCATGCGCACGTCCCCGGCCGCGGCGAGCAGCATCACCGAACCCATGAAAAAGGTCATTCCGACAGGAACTCCGTCTTGTGAGCTTGCTCCGCGACGCACCACTTTAAGGCCATTCATCCAGGTGAGAATACCCAGCGCCAGGGGAACCAGGAACACAATCCAATCAAAGCGGCTCGTTTCCCCGTCTCTGCGCCGGGCGGTAAGCCATGCGGTACCGATCAGATAAAAGGTTAAAATCCCGCCGCCGATATTGTTTGGCTGATGTCTGGTGATAGCAAGGTACACTGCGCCGACGGCCATGGTGAGCATGGACGCGACAAAAATCTTGCCCGCCAGCACATGGCGGAACCTTTGCGAAAGGACATTGCAGCGGTCCCGGACAATAACCCCAAGCTCCCAGCGCAAATATGAACAAGCAGTATGGGCGAATAGGACATTGGTACTTCCTGGAGTATATACGTGGACCGGAGCCGATTGTTTCACCGGGCAACATTGGCCCTTGCTCGCAAGAGCCAGCAGATCTGATCAACAAATTGAAAATGCATCAAAATCACAATCAGAGGCCCCGAAATGTTGCACGAAGCGAAGCTCGCCAGCCTTACTGACCTGGATTCAATTTTCAAATTGATGCAGCACATGCAACTCGATGAATCCTGGACCGAGTCGTTCGACGAGACCCGCGTTCGTACAATCTCTCTCGAACTTCTTCAAAACCCGGCGTACGGGCTCATTTATTTAGTGTCGGAAGCGAATCGCGTCATTGCTTACTTGGTTATCTGTTTTGACTATAGCCTCGAATATCGAGGTAAAGGGGCTTGGGTCGATGAACTTTTTGTCGAACCCGATCATCGCCAACGGGGAATTGGCGCGTACCTCCTTGATTTAGCCGAATCGGCCTCACGCGAACAGGGTGCGCAATTTCTTCACCTGGAAGTCGGCCACGGAAATCGCGCCATCGAGTTGTATCGCCGCCGAGGTTTCGTGGACCATAAACGCTACCTCATGACGAAACAGCTGCAACCTCGTGAATAGCCCAGACAAATTAGAGCCTTTCCGCTACCGCCGAACTCGGCTAAAATCCGGGCCGGTATTAGTTCTGATGAATCATCTCTTTCAACCCGGACGCCTCGCTGTTGCGATTATCGCGGCCTTACTGTCATTCGCCACGGCAAGAGGCCAGAATTCGCCTTCGCTGAAAGTCATGATCTCTCCCGGCTTAAAGGCTGCTTACCAGGAGCTCGTTCCACAGTTCGAGCGAAAAACCGGACACACGATCGAGACCGTTTACGGTCCGTCAATGGGAAGTGCATCTGAAGCCATACCAAATCGCCTCCAGAGAGGCGAGTCAGCGGATGTGATCATTTTGGCCAGTTCAGCCCTTGACGAATTGACGAAGAAAGACAAAATCATTCCCGACACTCGGATAAATCTCGCACGATCCGGAATTGCTATTGCGGTGCGGGCCGGCGCGCAAAAGCCAAACATCAGCACAGTGGAGGATCTCAAGCGAACTTTGCTGGCTGCAAAATCGATCGCCTACTCCGATAGCGTTAGCGGCGTCTATGTATCCAACGAGCTGTTCCCTCGCCTTGGAATCGCCGACGCCATACGCAGCAAGTGCGTAAAAGTTGACGGGATGGTCGGTCCAGCCATCGCACGGGGAGACGCCGAAATTGGTTTTCAGCAGATGAGCGAACTACTCCCCATTCCGGGTATCGATATCGTCGGTCCAATTCCCGCGGAAGCTCAGAAGATAACAACGTTTTCGGGCGGTGTTGCCGTCAATTCAAAGAACCCCGAAATTGCGAAGCAATTTCTCCGATATTTGGCTTCACCTGAATCGGCCCCGGCAATCAAAAGAGCGGAATGCAACCCGCTCTCGAGCCTTTAACCTCAAAATAATTTTGAATTCCGCCTGCAGGACCACGAATGAACTCAGTGTGGGTATGAAGGTGACGTTACCTGGCATCGTCGCTGCTCATCTTATAGCAGAAGTCCCACCAAGCGATTCTCCACTGCAGTGGAGTCGCATTCGCCAGAACTAAATCTCCACTTCAGTTCTCGGTGTCGCCGTGTTGGTCCTGCCTCTTGCGCAGGCGTTGGATGAAGCGGAGTCGGCGTGCCGACGAAATCAAATTTTGCGCGTATTTGATTTTCGAGGAAGCGTTCATAGCTGAAGTGCAGAGGATTTTTCTGGTTGGTGAACATCAGGAATGTCGGCGGAGCAACCTTCGCTTGGGTCATGTAATAGATGCGCAGCGGGCGCGCTTTCGGCGTGGTGCCGCGCTGCGGATCGATCTTCATTTCGCGGCTCGCGTGGAGTCTTACCGTAGCCGTCGCTTTCTTATTTGGTACGAAAGACGAGGTAGGTGATGTCGTCGGATTGCCGCGTTGCTCCCACAAACTCATCCACAGGTTTCATCAGGAATTGCAGACTCTCTGAGCATTCATCATCGGCAATGCCCGAATGACGCTGCTCCAGCGATCGTTACCGAATTCTTCATATTGTTCGTTGAAAGCTTCGATCACCCCATCAGTATAAAAAATCAAAGCGTCGCCAGGTCGCAATTCGACAGAACCCGTTTCGTAGCTGATCGGACAATAAATTCCGAGCGCATTTCCTCCTGCTTCGAGTTTTTCAAGCGTGCCGTCCGAGCGCCGGAGAATCGGCGCATTGTGACCGGCGTTGACGTAGTTAAGACGCCGCGTCTGCGGATCGTATTCGGAAAGAACCGCGGTCGTAAAGCGCTGGCCACCTTGACTGTGCGCGCACGCATAGCGATTGAGGCGCGCCACGAGGTCCACCAGGGGCGCCGCCCTCGCCTGCCATAGTTCGCAGGCTGGCTTGCAGCGTGGCCATCAACAGTGCGGCAGGAATGCTCTTGCCCACCACGTCCGCGATGACCACCATTAACTTGCTCTCGGGCTCATCGGGATTCGGGAAAAAAGCGTCGTAATAGTCGCCCGCGACGGAATTTTGCGCCCGAGTGGTAAAAGCAATTTCGGCCCCCGGAACTTCCGGAGGATGGGCGGGAACCAGCCAGGATTGAATCTCCCGCGCGATTTCCAAGTCGCGCTTCATCGTTACCTTGTCGGCCAGTTCGAATAACAGCAGAACAAAAAGAAGCACGCCGCCGAACAGTTCGTAGCGGGTCAGCACCAGCAGTATCACTGCCATCAGCAGAAGAACCCTCCGCACAGGCGTCAATTTCACTAGCAGAACCCAGAAGAATTGTTTGCCGACATGTATCGGGCGACGCCATCGCGGTACCTTGTGGATCTTTTCCCAATCGACGTCACGGCCGTAGAAGCCGTAACCAGCGCGGGCGTCGGCGGCAAATTGCTTCCAGAGATCGGCGATCTCGCGGCCTTCGCTGACGCGCTGCCAGAAGTTTTTCAGGCGGCCCCTAAAGCCGACGCGGACATTTGCTGTGGATGGCTGGGAGACAGATCTCATGGTAAGAGAAACACAAAAAGGAGCATATGAAGTCGTGAAGACTTTGTCGAGGACACATATCCCCGAATCAACCATTCGACGGAGTGGCTCCCGCACTCGGTTCTAAGTAGTCGCGCTACCTTTGAGGGGGTTGGGCTTTTCTCCAGGATGCGCGGGATCACGCTCTTCAGTTCTCGGTGTCGCCGTGTTTGTCCTGCCTCTTGCGGAGGCGCTGGATGAAACGGATGGGCGTTCCCACGAAATCGAATTTCGCGCGGATTTGATTTTCCAGGAAGCGCTCATAGCTGAAGTGCAGAGGATTTTTCTGGTTGGTGAACATCAGAAATGTCGGAGGAGCGATTTTCGCTTGCGTGATGTAGTAGATGCGTACCGGCCGAGCCTTCGGGGTGGTGCCGCGCTGCAGATCCACTTCTTCCTTGAGCCAGCGATTCAGTTCCGGCGTGGAAATCTTCCGGCGACGCGCGTTCCAGCATTGATTGATCAGCGGCCACAATTTTTCCACGCGCTCGCCGGTGCTGGCCGAAAGAAAAACGATAGGCGCGTAGCTCAGGAATTTTAATTTGCCGCGAATCATTTTCTCGTATTCGAACAGCAACCGGCCAATCTCGAAGTCTTCAGGCCTGTGTTGCTCGCCTGGGTTTCTGCGGGATTTACCTTTAGCGCTCTGGGCATCGCGAGCTTCCGCGTTGCGCGCCGCTTTTACCGCCAAATCCCACTTATTTATTACGATCACCACCGAGCGGTTGGATTGCTCCGCGTAATTGGCGATCTGCGCGTCGCCCTGAGTTACGCCCTGTTCACCATCGACGATTAGCAACGCGACGTCGCAGCGCTCCAGTCCACGCCGCGCCATCACCACGCTAAGCTTTTCGGCCACCAGCGTAGTCTTGCCTTTTCGCCGGATGCCCGCGGTATCCACGAAGCGGTAAGTGTGATCTTCGCGAATCACTTCAGTGTCCACGTTGTCCATCGTCGTCCCCGGAATCGGAGAAACGATGGAGCGTTCCTCGCCCGCCAGGCGATTCAGCAAAGTGGATTTGCCCACGTTCGGCCGCCCGATAATTGCGACTTCGATTACGTCTGGGCGCTTTTCTTCCTCGATGGACTCGACCACTTCCACTTGCGCCAGCGCGGCATCCAGCAAATCGTCAATTCCGGTGCCGTGCTCCGCCGCGATGGGAAAAACCGGTACGCCCATGGAATGAAAGCTCCCAACATTTGCTTCCTGCGAACGCGCATCCACTTTGTTGGCGGCAATCACAAACGGCTTGCCGGTAGTGCGCAGCAGCCGCGCCAGCTCCTGGTCCAGCGGCGTAATCCCCGCGTGAGTATCCACCACCAGCACCAGCAAAGCCGCGTTATCGATCGCCATGCGCGCTTGCCGCAAAATTTCCTGGGGGATCAGCGCTTTGTCGTCGGGCACCAGCCCGCCGGTATCCACAATTTCCAGCGCACGCCCGCGCCAGTCGGCTTTGCCGTAGATGCGGTCCCGCGTGATGCCCGGCTCGTCGGTGACAATCGCGCGACGCGTGCCGGTCAAGCGATTAAACAACGTGGATTTGCCCACATTGGGGCGCCCCACAATTACAAGCGATGGTAAATTTTGTGCCATGAATAATTTTGTGCCATGAAACTTCGCGTTATGAAAAAAAGTCGCGGGCCATTCGTGTGAATTTGTCGCGCGCGCTCAGGTGGCGCACCGATCGCGCAATACCGCAGCAGGACGAGCAACAACTGTACCGCATCGCGGCTTCAGTCCAAAGCCAGCGAGTTGCAGTTCAACCAAAAATGAGAGCTGCAAATTATCGCGTTGTAGGAAGTAAATGATGCGTGCTTGCCGTTAACAAAATAAAGGGCACTGCGACCATGAGCAGCACGAAGGCCAACACTGCCCAGCCCCAGGGATTTCCAAAATTTAAGGTGTAACCGATGCCGAAGCGCTTCGGCACCAGCAGCGCCGGATCATTGGGGTTGGAGTAAAACGATCCTTTCCATGCGGCATCAGGCGGCCGCTGACCGGTGCGGCCCAATCCCAATAACAGCAAACTAAATACACCGACCGCCGCGATCGGTCCAAAAACAATCCAATAGAAAGAGGCAGCAGGCTGGGCCATGGGTTCCTCCGCCGCAGCCATTGTAGTCGCAAAGATTAAATTTGCCAGCCCGTCGCGGACTTCCAACCAGGGACACTTGATTGACGGCCAACAATATCGAGGATAAAGTTTTGTTAATGGTAACGTGCGAATCTTGAAGCGCGGCACATTGGAGAAGGTCAACTATGCCCAAGTTTGTTATCGAGCGAAATGCCAAATGTGGGCAATCTGTCGGACAGCGAGTTTTGTGCTGCGGCACAGAAATCGATCCAGGCTCTCCGGGATATTGGCCCACAGATACAATGGCTGCACAGTTACGTCACCGGCAACAAGATTTACTGCGTTTATCTGGCCCCCGACGAAGCTACTGTCAAAAACCACGCGAATAAAGCCGGTATCCCCGCCAACCGCGTCTCCGCCGTGCGCAGAATGATTGATCCGACCACCGCGGAATAATTAGCCCGGCCGCGAATTTTCCGGTCCATCCGTCGCGACGCCCTATGTACGTGCCAAAGAAACTGCAATTTCCCGAAGCAATCAGCTAAACGATAAGGCTTCTTGTATCGCTTTGTCGGTTGCCATCGTCCAGCCGTCCATCCATGCTGCGGCTGCTTTAGCTGGAGAGAGGGATTGCCGGGCCAGGTCCAAAGCTTTTTCCAGTCGCGTTTGCTCCGCCACTGGCAACGGCACGCCTAGAACACGGCGCATAGCCGCAGCCGATCCCGCCAATCTCAACGCGCGTTCGGCTTGAGATGGTAGCGCCGCCGAACACGCCAGGCAGTCAAGAACCCGCGCCACACCACGTTTCTGCCCCAATTCCTGAAAAAGTTTCATGCTCTCCGCGTACTGTAAACGCGACTTTTTTTCATCGCCTTGCTCGCGTGCCAGGTTTCCCAGGTCCACAAGACACCCCGCCACGCCCCATTTGTCGCCCAGCTTCCTGAATATGCTCAGGCTCTGTTCGTAGAGCTCGCGCGCCACCAAAATGTCCCCCTGCTCCTGGGCCACATCGCCCTGATAGTTGAGAGACCATGCCGTACACGTGCTGTCGCCCAGTTCCTCAAAAATCACCCGTGACTCTTCATGCAGGGAACGGGCCAGCGCATAGTTCCGTTGAGATTTCATCACACTGGCCACATTACTGAGTGCGCGCGCCACCATTGCGCGATCATTCAGATCTCGCCATACGGTTAGACTCTCTTCGAACAGCGACCTTGCTTTCGACACCTCGCCGTCGTCCCGTGCATTTACCGCCAAGGCGTTCAAGGCGATGCCTACGCCGCGTGTGTCGTTTAACTCGCGAGCAATTTGAAGACTTTCTTCGAGCAGCGTCCACGCTGCCCGGCGATCGCCCTGCTCGGCGGCCAGTACGCCCGCTGCGAAGAGCACCCGAACGCGAGAATTAGAACGCGCTGCGGCTCCTTGCAGTTGGAGAAGTTTTTCCAGGCGGTCGCGGCCTTCCGTCAAATGCTCACGCGTCTCCCAGAACTGAAAGAGCGCCGCTCCCAAGCGTAGTCCCCACTCCGCGTTTCCGCTGCGCGTCAACCAATCGAGCGCGGCGCGACAATTGTTGTGCTCCACTTCCAGCAAACTCAACCACTCCGTGCTTGCTGGATCGGCGGCTTGCGCCGCGCATTCTTCGGCCAGTACCAGGCAATACGCCGCATGCGCCTTTCTTATCCCGGATTCCTCGCCACTGGCAGCCAGTCGCTCCAGCCCGTACTCACGAACGGTGTCCAGTAACGCGAGGCGCGGCTCGCCCGCGGATCGCTCAATCTGCCGAACCAGGCTGTTGTTGACCAGCGATCCCATGCCGTCCAGCACATCTATGTCAAGATCCTGTTTGGTATTACAAACCGCCTCAACGCCCTCCAGAGTGCACCCGCCGGCAAAAACGGAAAGTCTCCGGAACAGTGTCTGCTCGGCCGGGCTGAGCAGATCATAACTCCAGTCCATTGTTGCTCGCAGGGTCTGCTGTCGCATGGGCAGATCTTTCGCCCCACCGGTAAGAAGCTGCAGCGATCTTTCCAGCCGCGATTGCATCGCGGATGGCGAGAGTAACTTGATACGTGCGGCGGCCAGCTCGATCGCCAGAGGCAAGCCATCCAGCCGGGTGCAAATAGTCGCCACGGCTCGCGCATTTTCATCGGTGAGTTCAAAATTTGGCTTAATGGCAAGTGCGCGCGCCATGAATAATGCGATGGTGGGATTCTGCAAAAGAATGCTAGGCGATGTGCCGTGTTGCAGATCCGGCAACGCCAGCGTAGGCACCGGGAATTCAAATTCGCCGTAGATATGCAACGGTGCTCGGCTGGTCACCAGGACGCGTAACATTTGAGCGGCGGTAATTAATTCCGACACCACCGGTGCCGCGCTAAGCATGTGTTCGAAATTATCAAAGAACAGCAATAGGTTCGAGCGGGAGTCCTGCAAATATTCCTTCAGGCTCTGAGTACTCACCGGGCGGCCCGTTTCCCGTATTCCACATCCTTGCGCGATGATCGAGGGAATGAGCGATGCATCGCTGACCGCGGCCAGTGGAATAAAACATATTCCGCCGTCGAAACGTTCGCGTAGTTCACTGGCGACCTGCAGCGCCAACCGGGTTTTTCCTATTCCGCCGGGTCCAGTCAGCGTGACCACCCGGACATCCTCGCGTAACAGTAATTCTTTCACTGCGGCCACTTCTCTCTCGCGGCCGATAAACGCCGTAGCCTGACTGGGTAATGTGTTGATGCGAGGCGCCAAATGGCGCGACGGCGCTTCGGGAAGCCGGTCGCGAATCGCCGCCAGATCTCTCGCCAGGTCGTGGGTGGAGTCGTAGCGATCTTTGGGATTTTTCGCCAGGCATCGGTCTATCACCCAGCAAAGTGGCGCAGGTGCCTGTGGATTTAACGACGCTGCTGCGTCTGGTTCATCCCGCAGGATCGCAGCAAGAATTTCTGCTGCGCCCCGCTGCGGGAACGCGCGTTTTCCGGTGACCATTTCATATAGCAACGAACCAAAGGAAAACTGGTCGGAACGAAAATCCAGCGGCAAACCGTTGGCTTGTTCAGGCGACATGTATGGGACGGTGCCCAACACCGCGCCCGGGTCGGTTTGCGAGAGGTCAACGGTCTCGACCTCCAGCTGAGGGTTAGCGTCTGGCCTGACTAGCTTGGCGAGACCAAAATCCAAAATTTTTACCAAGCCGTCGCGAGAAACCATAAGGTTTTCCGGCTTCAGGTCTCGATGCACCACGCCCGCCACATGTGCTTTTGCCATGCCATCCGCGATTTGAGCCGCAATGCGGATGACGGTTTGCAGGGGAATACGCCCTGCGCGCAGCATTTCGCGCAGCAAGGCGCCCTCGATCAGTTCCATGGCAATATAGTAAGTACTGTCAACCTCTCCCAACTCGAAAATGGTCACTATATTGGGATGATTGAGTGCCGAGGCCGAACCGGCTTCTCGCTTAAAACGCTTTACGTCTAGTTTGCCGCCCGAGAGTTTGC
Source organism: uncultured Acidobacteriota bacterium (assembly GCA_963705755.1). Taxonomy (GTDB): domain Bacteria; phylum Acidobacteriota; class Terriglobia; order Acidiferrales; family UBA7541; genus Acidiferrum. The sequence continues at coordinate 15,254 of CAVPKZ010000067.1, forward strand.
GGGAAAGAATTTTTATCGCTACGTCACGTCCCAGCTGCGGGTCCCGTGCGCGATAAACTTCACCCATCCCGCCTTCGCCGAGTGCGCCAAGGATTTCATAGCGGCCGAAACGTAAACCGGCGGGAAGCCTGAGCAATTCATTCCGGGGGTTCACGACCCGTTCCGGCGACTCGTCCATCGAATTACTGATTTCCATTTGTGAATTCCGGGGCCGTGCATCTAATATCGGTGCAGCATAACAAATTTTTGGAGGCCGCCATTGGATATTAGATCACTGCAAAAGCCGCTGAAGGAACAGTATCGTAGCGACCCGACTTCCTCGCGGATTACCATGACCGCTACCGGCTCGCAGACCGGTACGCCCATGAGTTGTTCCGTGGATATTGGCCGCGCCATCTATCAAGCGGAAGCTCACAAGGGTGTCGGCGGCGCAGGCACGTCGGCGTGCTCTGGCGACCTGCTGCTCGGCGCGCTAGCGGCGTGCGCACAGATCACTTGTCAGCTCGTCGCGACCGCGATGGGAATCCCCACCGAGCACGTAAAGGTTAGCGTAAGCGGCGACATGGACCTGCGCGGCACTCTGGGCCTTTCCAAAGAAGTGCCCGTGGGCTTTGAGGAAATTCGCGTCCGGTTCGACATCGATGCCCCGCAGGCAACTGCCGAACAAAGGAAAGCGCTGCAGGAAAAAACGGAACAATATTGCGTCGTTATGCAAACTTTGTTGCATCCGCCAAAAATAAATACCGAGTGGACCCGTTCTTAGCCGAGTTCCGCCTGCGTTGCTAGCGTTACCCTCAATCTCGGCCCATATTTGGAAAACTTAATCTGAACTCGCTTGACGCCCTCGCGGACGCGCGGGTAGTGTATTCGTACTTGTAAGACCCAATCACGGTACTTCATCCAGGAAAGCCGCAATTTTTCGGGGAGTGCGCTCGTGGATTGTAAACAAACTGAGGAGAGTTCAATGATGGGATTTGTCCGCAGCCTCGCCGTGGTGGGTTTTTTTGCTGTCGCCGCGCTACTGATAGCTCTCGTCTTCGGCGTCCCCGCGAATGCGCAAACTTTTCGCGGAACAATTCTCGGTACCGTCACCGATACCTCCGGCGCCGCAATCTCCGGCGCCACCGTCAGCGTGAAGAATACTGGCACGGGACTCCTGCGCACGGTCAGCACCGATGATGACGGAAACTACAGCGCGCCCGAGCTGCCCATCGGCACCTACAGCGTCACCGTAGAAAAATCCGGCTTCAAGGCCGGCTTAGTAAGTGGCATCAGCGTGGAAGTCTCCACCGAGCGCCGCGCCGACGTAGCGCTGCAGCCCGGCGAAGTTTCCGAGACCGTAGAGGTGTCGGGAGACACTTTGACGCAGGTGGAATCCACTTCCAACACCCTGGGCGGCATCATCGAGTCCACGGTGGTCACCAATCTTCCCGTGAATGGCCGCGATTATCAGAAGCTGATCTTTCTGGTGCCCGGTGTCGCCGGCTCGCCCGACCAGATCACCGATTCGCCCGGTTCCTTCGGCGTCTTTTCCGTCAACGGAGCTCGCGGCCGTGCCAACAATTTCCTTCTCGACGGCACGGACATGAACGACGGCTACCGCAACGACCCGGCCATCAACGAAGCCGGAGTGTTCGGCACGCCCGCGACCATTCTGCCCATCGAAGCCATCGCCGAGTTGCGGGTGCTCTCCAATTTCGAATCCGAATATGGCCGCAGCGCCGGCGGCGTGGTCAACATCGTAACCAAGAGCGGCACCAATGACATTCACGGAACGGGTTTCGAGTTTTTCCGCAACAACGCTCTGGACGCCCGCAATTTTTTCAACCAGGTCGGTACGCCGCAAAATCCTTTTCACAATAATCAGTTTGGGGGAGCGCTGGGCGGCCCGATCAAGCGCGACAAAACTTTCTTCTTCGTCGATTACGAAGCCATGCGTGAAAAGGGTGCTGAAGCCAGTACCGCCTGCGTCCCCACCGCTCAGGATATCGCCACCGCTACCGCCGCAAACGGCGGAACCGTCAATCCCGTTATCTCTGCTCTGCTGGCGAGAAATCCCTGGCCCGCGCCAAACCTCGGCGGCTCCTGCCTTAGCAACGGATCTGATGGGCAGACCCCGGTGACCGCCAACGTTTCTCTGGCTACGCCATTTTCAAACCGCGTCGACAGCGCCATTGTAAAAATCGATCACAATATCAACACCAATAATCTTCTGACCGGCCGCTATTACATCGGCGACAGCACACAGAGTTTCCCGTTGGCGCTGGTCGGCGGTGGACTCGTTCCGGGCTATAACACTTCCACGCCAACACGCGTGCAGCTCATTTCTATTTCCTACGTTTCCACCATCACACCGTCCATCGTCAGCGAAGCGCGGCTAGGATGGAACCGCTTCGCCGAGGGATTCTTCCCCCAGGATCGCAACTTCAATCCCACCAGCATCGGGCTGGACACCATCGGCCCGGGCACAGCCAATGCCGCCCCCTACAATTTCGGACTCCCCAAAATAAGCATCTCCGGACTTGCTCCTCTGGGGGCCGACAATGGTGATCCGCGCCAGCGCGTCGATACCAACTGGCACTACATCGACAATATTTCCTGGAAGCTCGGTAAGCACGACATTAAATTCGGCTACGAATTCAGGCGCACTTCCGTGTCCCAAATGTTCAACCGCGGATTCCGAGGGGCGCTTAATTTCAGCACCCAGACCGACGCGGCCACCGGACTCGTCACGGAAACCGGTCTCCAGGAATTCCTCGCCGGCACACCCACTGGCGGCTCGCAGCGCCAGGGCGACACCAATCGCAACACTTTTGAAAATTCTCATGCCGGTTACATCCAGGACAGTTACCGCTGGAAGAAAAACGTCACCCTTAACTTCGGCGTGCGTTACGACTACTACGGCCTGATTCAGGAAAAGCACGGCAACTTTACGAATGTCGACACCACCACCGGATTAGGCGTGCTCGTGGGCCAAGGTCGCCTGTACCAACCCGATTACAACAACTGGGGGCCGCGCGTCAGCGTGGCCTGGGATCTGACCGGCCAGGGCAAAACCGTGGTGCGCGCGGGTTACGGCATTTTTTATGATGCTTTTTCCCAAGACCTCTTCATGGGGCATCTGCCGTTCAACAGCGGCTTTGATCCCGGCCCAGCCTATTCGGGATTCGGCCCTAACCCCATCTCTTCGGCTAACGTAAATCCCGGCCCTTTTGCCTCCGGTTCTCCGGTATACGGGTTCCCCAGCCCCATGAGTGACGCCTTCGGCGTCGATCCCAACATCCGTACGCCGTACATGCAGAATTTCAATCTGAATTTTCAGCAAGAGCTAACGCGCAAAACCGTTTTCCAGATCGGCTACGTAGGCTCTAATGGGCACAAGCTGCTTCGCTTCCGCGATATCAACCAGCCTACCCAGACACAAATTGACGCCGCCGACACGGCGTGCAATTGCATAAACATTTATAGCGTTCCGCGCCACTACCCGACCTCGCCTTTCTTCTACATCAATTATCAGCAGTCTTCCGCCAATTCCAATTACAACGCGTTGCAAACCAGCTTGCGCGTAACTGATTGGCACGGATTTACTACCACGCTGAACTACACCTGGTCCCATTCCATCGACGACGCCAGCGACGGCGAAGACTACGTTCCCAATGCTTCGCAACCTAATGACAGCACCGCGCCCATCGGTTCCAACCGCGGCAATTCCAACTTTGACGTCCGCAACCGCCTCACCTGGAATTTCATTTATCAATTTCCCAACCACAAAGGCAGTTGGCAGCGGGTCACCGACGGCTGGGGTGTCAACGGCATCGTCACCGCGCAATCCGGGCAGCCCTTCCAGTTGAACTACAATTTTGAAGATGATTTTGACGGCAGCGGAGAAGGCTTTGGCCGCCCCGACGTTGTAGGACCAATTCATTACTCCAGCGATCCTGCGCAATTCCTGGACCTCACTTCGTTCGCGATTCCATGCACTTATCCAGCCGCGGGTGGAACAGGTTTCGCGAATAGCTGCATACCGGGCACGCGCCATTTCGGCAATGAAGGACGCAACTCCCTTATCGGTCCGCATTTCCGCCAGTTTGATTTTTCCATCTTCAAAGACACCGCCATTACCGAGCGTATAAAATTAGAGTTGCGCTTCGAGGCTTACAACTTATTCAACCACCCGAATTTCGCGAATCCTTATCTCCCGTCGTTTATCGCGGACGCCGCGGCGAATGGTATCGGCTCCAACGGCAGGTCCCTTGGAGCTTTACGCCTGACGGCTACCGGAGACGTGGGCATCGGCTATCCCTTTCTGGGAAGTGGTGGGCCTCGCGGCTTGCAGATTGCCGCGAAAATCAGCTTTTAGCCCTTCGGGCTCTGACTGAGTTGCAACTGCGGAAGGAGCTAACGGCCTACTTATGGGGCTGGAAGAGCTACTTCGGCTTCTGTCAGACACCCTCGCGGCTGAAAGCTCTGGATGAATGGATACGGCGTCGGTTGCGATCCATGATCTGGAAGCAATGGAAGTACGGTAAGCAACGCGAAGTTGCGTCATCTCGGGATCGGTCGGGACCTGGCTGCACAAACAGCGGGCAGCCCACACCGCCCTGGGCATCTGGCGAACAGTCCGGCCCTGTCTTCCGCGCCTCCCATCGCTTACTTCGATTCGCTTGGTCTACCTCGCTTGTTCGCTGGCGATGCGTAACCCTCTGAACCGCCCGATGCGGACCCGCATGCCGGGTGGTGTGGCAGGGGAGAGCGGGCGACCGCTCCCCCTATGCCGATTTCTGATAGATTGCTGGCAGTTTAAGGGCAGTCTCATCGCGCGGGTCGCCAAAAAGACCCGCAACCCTTAGCCGCTACATCGTGTAAGTTTTTCGCCCCGGCTGCGTACTACCTTATGGAAGCTCTGAGACCAGGACGGATGAGTTCGCCGGGAATAGCGGAACCGACGGAGGCCATCGCCCGTGCCAAGGCAGGGGACGCCCAGGCTTGGGGCCAGCTTTACCACGACTACGCCCCGGCGATTTTCCGTTTTTGCCGCCGCGCGCTGCCGACCCGGGAAGATGCCGAAGACGCCACCATGGAAGTTTTTATGAAGCTGAAAGGGAAGATCAATCAATACGACTCTTCCCGGCCGTTCTCAGGGTGGTTATATAAGGTAGCGGCTAATCATTGCTGGGACACGCTGCGCCGTCGCAAGATCCGCCAGGACAAGGAAACCGAAGATAGCGAAGAGCTGCCTCTCGAACATCCCGATCCCAGCCAGCTCGATCGCTTGATCGAACAGCGCAGCAGCGCGGAAGTTCGGAAAGCGCTGGCCTGCCTGAGCAAACGGGCGCGCATGGCGCTGGTGATGCGCTATTACTCGGATATGAGCTACGACGAAATTGCCGATGAACTGGGCGTGCGGCGCGCTTTTGTGGGCGTCGTATTGTTGCGCGCGCGTCACGAATTGCGAAACGCGCTGGAAGGCAACGCGGCTCTGGCGGCGGGAGGGAACGCATGAACGAATCGTCGAACAATCCAGACGATCGTCTGGACGAGCATCTAGACGAACATCTCGATGACCACCTTGATGACCACCTTGATGAAATGACCGGCATGCTCTATGTGGAAGGGCAACTGGATCGCCAGCGTGCTCAGCAAGTCTCCGCGCATGCCCAGGACTGCCCGTCTTGCCGCACCTTGTTGCGCGCGCTCGAACGCGAATCGCGCCTCCTCACTCGCTCCATGCTTGAAGAAGACGAACCGCTTCCGTCGCGCTTGGCCGCCTTTCAGCAGACCGCGCGAAAATCCATGCAATGGATTTGGGGCGCGGTTGTCGGACTCGCCGCTACCGGGGCGTACGCGTTGTACACCACCTACGTCGAGCCCATGCAGCAGCGTTTCGAGCAAGCTGGTTTTGGTGGCAGCAGCGTTCTCAACCTAATGATTTTTCAAGGCGCCTTCTGGAAAGGATGGCAATCGATGGTCACTCTACTTGAGGTTTTGGCTTTGTTGACGATCGCCGGATCGGCCGTGGTTTTCCTGCGGCGGCGCTTGCGCGGCCGCGGATCGGTCTTCGCCATGATGGTCGCCGGCATCTGCGCGGCCGCTTCCATGCCTTCGCCGGCCATGGCCACGGAGTTTCGTAACCTGGGTGACACCGTGGAAGTCGCCAAGGACGAAACCATCAAGGGTGATCTTTTTGCGCATGGCCATCATGTCAAAATCGAAGGCACTGTCGATGGCGATCTTTACGTGTTCTGCCAGGGTGCGGATATTGAAGGCCACGTCACCGGAGACGTTATCGCTTTCGCTCAAATGCTGCGCGTCACCGGCAAGGTTGACGGGAATATACGGTCCTTTACGAATACAACGTTGGTGAGCGGGAACGTCATCAAGAATTTGCTTAGCTTCGCTGAGACCGTCACCATCGATCCCGCCGGTAAGGTTGGCGGCAGTGTTACCACCTTCGTGAATACTCTCACCATCGACGGAGGTGTTGGCCGTGACGTTTTGGCCTTTGTTAATGAAACTAACATTGGGGGAAACATCGGCGGCAGCATACAAGCCCAAGGCAATACTTTAAAATTTAACTCCGGCGCCCAAGTCAATGGTCCGGTCAAATTCAAAGGAAATAGGCCGCCCGACGTTTCTTCCGGCGCAAAACTTGCGTCACCTGTGGCGTTCACCCAGCTGGAACACCACAAACGATATGAAGATAGCGGTTTTTACGTTTGGCGCGTGATTTGGACTGCTGCAGTCATTCTATTTGGCCTGGTGCTTTTCAATCTTTTGCCTACCTTCGCTCGCGCTACGGTGGACTCCGCAGAGCGCTACGGGGCCTCGATTGGCCTCGGTGTGCTGGTTTTCTTCGGCGTGCCCATTGCCGCCTTCATCGCCTGTATTACCGTGGTGGGGTTGATGATTGGAATTTCAACTTTTATCCTGTGGATGACTACATTGTTCTGCGCGCAAATCGTGGTTGGCACAATTGTCGGCCAGTGGTTGATGGGCCACACCAGAGAGACTTGGCAGTTGATCGGGCGCATGATCGTGGGCGTCATCCTGGTGCGCGTCCTGGGAATGATTCCGTTCCTGGGTGGGTGGGTCAGGTTCGCCGTGGTGCTCTGGGGTATGGGCGCCATTTCCCTAGCGATTTACCGCCACTTCACGCCAGCGCGCACCGCAACTGTACCCGTATCGTCGGCTATACCCCCGTCTTCGCTGCCGCCCAACACCACTATAGGAAGCCCGCAGCCGGCCTGAGCGGGGAACTAAGACCTGTTGGTCGCCGAAGGACTAGCGCGTCGCGGCTTTAGCCGCGACGAAAGGGTGGCGGAGAAGTGGGCTTCAGCCTCTGAATGGGTCCCAGCCGCGGGGTTTCAAAACTCGTGAGCGGCCATCGCCATCGGTTACCATAACTTCGCGTTGCCGAGTAACTTCCCCGATCGGAGTGATCGCCACTCCACCCATCGAACGCGGTAATCGCGTGGCCTTGCCCTTCGACACCGTAAACAACAATTCGTAATCATCCCCGCCATGAAGCGCCAACTCCAGCGGATCAACCGCACGCTTACGACCTACTTTTGTCATGCCAACCGTGGGAAGGTTGTCAGATCTGATTAACGCCCCAACTTTGCTGGCCTCGCACAATCTCCGCAAATCGCTCGACAACCCGTCCGACAGATCCATCATTGCGCTAGCCACGCGTTTTTCGCTCAACCAGCGCCCCAACTCCAGTCTCGGCTCAGGATACAAATGCTTTCGCAGCCGGGGTCCGCGCATGTTCAGGCCCCGCTTCCGCTCGCGAAGCAATTGCAAACCCAACTCCGCTTCGCCCAGCCGCCCACTCACATATATAATGTCGCCCGGCCGCACCCCCGAACGCCGCACCTCCCGCCCGCGGCGCACCTCACCTACAACCGTGACATTAATTAACACCTCCCGCCGCTCGGTCGTATCTCCTCCAGCCAGCGAACAACCAAACCGGGTTGTCGCCCGCCTCAATCCTCTGAGAAAATCGTCCAGCCACGAGCTCGTCAATTTTCGCGGCAGCGCCAGGCTCAACAGAAAGCAGCGAGGAGCTGCTCCCATAGCGGCTATATCGCTGACCGCCCGGGCAAGACATTTCCACCCAACGGCATCCGCGGGATGCTTGTCCCGCAAAAAATGCGTGCCCTCCAGAAACCAGTCGCACGTCAGAACCGTTTCATAGTCCGGATTGCCAGAAATCAGCGCCGCATCATCTCCTATTCCCAGCGACAGAAATCTTGAGCCTGCGGTACTCCGCAAACCGCCGCTTCGCGTGTGCAACTGCCCGGCAAAGACACGCCTGATCCGTTCGAGAACGTCATCCTCACTCCCTATCCCGCGTTCTCGCAAGTAAGCCTCTCGCCGGTTCTAAACTGTTCAATTTGGTACACTAGCGCTTCTTTTGCCAAAAACCTGTCCTATAGGACAGGGAGCAGCTTTCTCCACACCCTGACCCACGAACAGTCAAATACAGGATTGACTCTAACACCTCCCGATTCTAGTATGCCCCAGCGAGTAAACCCAGCCGTCGCTCGGATTTGCTAAGATTAGAGTTGCTTGCGGCGGGAGTTAGCAGCGCCTCGCGGTGTAGCAAAACTGAGGATTAGTATGTCCGGTAAGAACTACACTTTTTATATCGCCTCCACGCCCGGCAAGATGCGTAAGGTGATTATTCCTGCCTACCAATTGCACGCCCTGGCGGTTCTCGCCCTTATTGGCACTCTCACAGTTGTTGCCGCGGTAGGTTCTTACTCGCGCATGCTGTGGAAGGTCGGCAACTACAACGCTCTTCGGCACGACCAGGAAACTCTCAAAAAGCAGTATAAGCAGTTGCAAGGCACGGTGGTTGATACCAACCAACGTCTTGACTCCTTGCAGTCTCTAGCCACTGAAGTGGCCATGACGTATGGCGTGCTCCGCTACCACCCCGAGGCCTTTGACGAGCCGGATGGCCCCGCCAATGCGCAGGACAGCTTCGACCGCTCCATCGAGCAATACACCTTCCTGAAACGCAACGCCGCCGTCATCGCCGTCTCCAGCGCCAGTTTGCGCCTGATGCCCGCCATGAGCTTTGCCGATTCCAGTTACACGCCCTCCATCTGGCCGGTCATGGGGCACATTACCGACAGCTTCGGCGAACGCATGGACCCGTTCAGCGGGGAAGGTGCCTTCCACCGGGGCGTTGATGTGGCATCAGACTACGGCGCGCCCGTGCACGCCACCGCTGACGGCGTGGTTATCAATGCCGAAACTCACACCGGCTATGGCCGCCTGGTAGTGATCGACCATGGATTTGGCATCACCACCTGGTACGCGCACCTCTCCGCCTTCTCCGCCATTCCCGGCGCGCGCGTCAAGCGCGGCGAGGTGGTCGGCTATACCGGCATTAGCGGCCGCTCCACCGGCCCGCACGTCCATTACGAAGTCCGCATGAACAACGCCCCGGTCAACCCCTGGCGCTACATGCGCTCTAACCCCACCGGCGACTAAGCCGTCCGGTTTCTCCTTGCTTGAACTGCTTGAACTTTTATCTTGAGTGTTCCACCTATACCTACCATTAGTAAAACTACCAATATGCGGTGCGGGAGCGGGGTTCCGATTCAGCTCTGCAAAACCGGTGTTCTTGCGCGGCGTGCAAACCGAGCGGATGCCCCCCGCTCATTCGAGCGCCTTGTCTGTTCGAATGAGCTACGCATCCAGCACCCTTGGCGTTGTCCAACCTAAGCCTGTTTCCCAAACATCTACTCCCAACGGTCATTTCGACCGAAGCAAGCCGACGCCTTTTCCCCTCGTTCGTCCGCGAACGAGTCGGCTTGCGCAGTGGAGAAATCTCTCTTCGCTCCTTCGCGCCACCCAATACCTTCATTCGCCCGCGTTGCCAAACTTTTCCGCGCAATTCCTTCACGACGTCGCGTGAAACATTCCAGCAGCTATTCACAGTGCACACATCATTCGAACGCCGCGACCGTTCAAACCGACCACATCGTTCGAATGACACGCACGTTCGAACGCAATCCCGTTTCACGTGAAACGAACTTTTCATTAGCGGGTGGCCTACCCTTTGCCGTTTTTGCAAAGGGCGGGCGTTTTGGCTGATTCTTTTCTACTTCATGGTGCCGTTGAAGAATTACTTGAGGAGAACTTTTTCAAAGAAGCTCAGCGCCCGCGGATCCTGCGATTGTCCCAGCCAGAACATCGCTTGTTTGCGCACTTCCGGATTGCGGTTATTCTCGGCGACTTGAATTAACTTTGGCACACCTTCATCTTTCGGCAATTGGCTCAACGCAAAAACCGCCCGTTTTTTTACGTCCGCATCCGGATCATTCGCAATCGCGCCATCGATGGCGCTTACCGCGCGTTTACCGGCTTTCTGCGCCAGCCAGAAAATCGCTTGCCCGCGCACATGCCCGCTGTCGTCGTCGTGCGCCATGCAAATCATTTCTTCCAGCGCCCCCGGTTCCTTGCTTACCGAAAGCGCAAACGCGACGTGCCCGCGCACCTCTGTGGACGGATCATTCTTCGCCATGTGCTGCAACGCCGTAAATCCTTCTTTGCCGCGCGCTACTCCAAGCCAGAACGCCGCCTGCTTTCTCAACTCTTCCGGTTGCGCCGGTGCGATGAAAGACTCGAGCGCCGCTTGCGCTTCCGGCCCGTCGTGCAACGCGATCGCCATCAGCGCTTCATTGCCGACGGAATGTCTCCCATGTCTTCCCAGATTTTCGTCGCGTACGTACTCACCCAGAAACGCCACGCTCTCTGCCGGTTTTACATCCGTGAGCCATACGAACGGCAATCCGCCACCATCCAGAACACAATTTTCCGTAGCCACTTTTACGCGCATGAGCTGTTTGTCTTGCACCCGGAAAAGCACTGTCAGTCGCCGCCCGCTTTCCAGCAGCACCGGGCTTTTGCTTGCTTCGTTTTTGGTATTTACTGCGCCGCGGGCATCCCCAGTTTCGAGCGCACATTTGCTGCAGTTTTCTCCATCATTATAATTCCCGCAACAAATCGAGTGCTGTCCGGCTACCACATTTACTGCATAGCCGACCCACAGCGCACTCGTAGCACTCTTCTCCAACTCTGCCATCGTGGCGGCCAAAGTTCCGCTGACACTTCGCGTCTGAACTTGGGCATTCTCGACCTGTGGCACATTACTTTGCTGCGCTCGACTCCCACTGGCGCCGCAGGACAACAAAACGAAACAAGCTGCAAGCAAACCATTGCGCAATGTATTCGCGGTTTTCATTTCGCTCACCTATTTCTGCAACAGCTCCATCATGTAATCCGACGCTTCCTTGGAGTGCATCAGCGACAGCTTTTCCACCGCTTTTTTCTTGAGCCCCGGATCTTTTTCGGCCTTGGCAATGGCCACAATCGCGCCGGCGTTTCCTTGCAGGAAGTACGCGTTCAACACTTCTTCGCGAATGCCGCGATCTGTTTCACTCGCATAGATTGTCGCCAGCGCTTTGCTGGATTCATCGGAACGAACCAGTCCGAGGTTGCGCACCGCCGCACGCCGCAGCTCCGGGTCCTTCTCATTTTTCGCGGCTTCCAGCATCTTGGTTACATCGCCCGCCAGGAAAAATGCCTGCAAGATCTCCCGCCTGATCTCCGGAGTATTTTCCGTTCGATACAGCTGTTCCAATTCCTGCTCCCCATGGACTAGCCCTAGTTGGCGAATTGCTTCGCGTCGCAGCGCCGGATCTTTCTCACTTTTGGCTGCGGCAAACAATCGCTCCTTGTCGCCGCCAATCATGTAGCTCCGCAAAATGGAGCGCTTCAACGAAGGATCCGCGGTGGAGGCATAAATCTCTGCCATGGTTTTCCGCGCTTCCGGGCCGCCGAATATCGCCAGATATTCCACCGCCTTTTTCTGCAGCTCGGGATTACTTTGCCCGCGCGCAATTCGTCCGATGATTTCCCGGCCTTGAGGAGAGCCGCTCTGGGCCAGCACGAACATGGCCCTTGATTTTTCCTTGGGCGACACCGGACCTTGCAAAACTTTTTCAAGCAATGGCATGGCCCGTTCCGGGTCGCTGTTCATCAAGCCTTGAATAGCCAGCATTTTCAATTCATCGTCGCCCTGCGCTTCCGGGCGTGATGGCTGTCCGGTGCCTTGTCGGACTTCAATTTCTAGCGCGCCCGCATCGCGCTGCCAGCGGCTTTGCGGAAAACGAGCTTTCAAATCGGCGATGGCCGCCAAGGCTGCCTGCCGTTGTCCCATACGCTGGTCGGCATAAGCCTGCCAGTAGAGCGCCGCATCCGTTAGCGGGCCATTCGCTTGCGCGAGTGCCGCAAATTTGTCGCGCGCCTGCTCGTATTTTTCGTCATCCAAAGCTTCGCGTCCGTTGTCATACAGCTCTTCCAGCCGATCCACGCGTTCCTGGTCGCGGTCGCGTCTTTCTTGCTCGCGGTCACGCTGCTCTTGCTCCCGGTCACGTTTCTCTTGTTCGCGGTCCTGCTGTTCCTGATCGCCGTCGCCTTGTATCTCGCTGCCACCCGCGGGCTTGGCTGGTTCCGCCGTTGCGTTATCGGGCGATTGCGCAAAAGTTTGCCAGCCTACGCGCGCATTTGCGCCCGCCGGTCGCGCCAGCAGTGCGAACGCCCCCGCGAATATAAATGTCGTGACTCGAAGTGATTTGTTAAAGCTCATGCCTGATTATTCCTTTCGACTTTCGCGGAGCCGCTTTCCGCCGGCCCGTGCTTTCCTGTCTTTTCCCGCCGTTCAATTTCTTGCGTGAGCACACGAACCTTAAACAGCAGCCCGTCATCATCGATCCTCTGCCGGATAGACTTGAACTGCGCGGGCGTCACGTTCCCCGGACTGTGCGCGACATCCATCAGCACTCGCTCTAATTCGTCCAGCACATTGGCGATGCCCGTATCGCCTTCCTGCAGCGCGGTCTGCCGGTACAGCCGGTTTTCGTCGAGCAATTCTTCCGCGCGCCGCCGCTGCGACGAAAGGTTCACGTGCTTCACGCTGGCGCCTTCGGGCTCCGCATTCGCAATTTCCATCAGCACCATCTCGGATCGCCCCAGATGTTCGCCCACCGCCAGCAGCAACACCCGCTGGCGAACTTGCTCGGCAGTACGCGCCGCATCTCCGTGATCCACATGCCTGCTGACGCGCCCGGCAAGAAAAGCAACTAGCAATAGCGCGGCAACCAATCCGGCCACCGTCAATCTTCGTGGCTCAAGGAACACCTGCCACCAGCGGCTGCGCTTCTCCGCAAGACGCGGCGCAATCTGTTGCCAAACACGCCGGCGGTAGTCTTCGCCCGGGTCAGGAACCGGCAGCGCCTGGTAAGCCGCGAGCATTTCCGCGAGGCGATTCAACTCCGCCTGGCACTCCGCGCACGAATTGATATGCGCGGCGGCGGCTTTCGCGCCCGGAAATCTCGCCATCCTGGTAGGCGATCAATTGTTCTTCGCTCAAATGCTTCATGATTCGGTTCCCATGGCTCTGGCTGTCGCGTGCGGCGCAAGGTGCGGCTCCAACATCTCCCGCAACTTGTGTACTGCGCGGAAAACAGTATTCTTCGCTGCGCCCGAATTGGATTTCAGCGCCGCGGCGATTTCTTCGATTCCACAACCGTCACAGTGCCGCATCACAAAAGCGATGCGCTCCGCGGGCGTCAAACTGTTCAGCGCATTCTCCATTTGCTTTCGCAGCTCCACGCTTTGCGTTAGCCGCTCCGGCGTTGGTGCAGCGTCGGGAACCTGCCGCAGCGGATCCTGTTCCACGTCATCCGTCATCTCCGCACTCGGTGCTTGTCGCCGTGCATCTTCCTGCTTGCGCTGGCGCATGCGGTCGATGGTGTAATTCGCGGCAATGCGATACACCCAGGTTGCGAAATTGGCCTGCGAGGCAAACTGTTCGAGTTTTTGATAAGCACGCAAAAATGCCTCCTGCACAATTTCCTCGGCGTCGTGATGGTTGCCGGTCAGCCGGTACGCCAGCCTAAAAATGGTGGCGCTATGGCGCTCCACGAGAACGCGGAAAGCATCGCGATCGCCCGCAAGCGTGCGCTCGATGGCAATGGCGTCGGCTGCCCGGACGCTCTCAACGCTTTCGTTCATTCGTATCCTTAGACAGGTTTTCAGGCTCGCGGTTAGGTTCGCGAAGCCGCTGTTGGCTCAAGTCGCGCTTATTTGAATACCGCAAGGCCCGCCCTTGCAACACTTTGGTGCGCCAAGCGGCGAAAGTCGCGTGGTGGTTTGAAATACCGTATCATTACCGTGGATTTGCGCGCGGAACCCCGCTGCGTTGACCAATGACAGGAGCTAAAAGTTTGATTCCACGATATACCCGCGAGCATATGGGCGCGATCTGGCGCGATGCCAACAAATACGCCAAGTGGCTCGAGGTGGAGCTGGCCGCGACCGAAACGCTCGCGGAAGCCGGCGATGTGCCCAAGGAAGCGGCTGAGAAGATTCGCGCCAATGCCAAGAGCGATGTCGCGCGCATTCAGGAGCTGGAATCGCGGGTGAGGCATGACGTGGTGGCCTTCACCATGGCCGTCGGCGAATCGATTGGCGATCCCGCTGCCGCACGGTGGTTCCACTACGGCATGACCTCCAATGACGTGGTCGATACCGCGCAAGCTTTGCAAGTTCGCGAAGCGTCCAGATTAATTGAAGCCGCGCTGGTGAAGTTTGGCGACGCGCTCGCCAAGCGCGCCCAGGAATTTCGCGCCACGCCGCAAATCGGACGAACGCACGGCGTGCACGCCGAGCCCATCACCTTTGGTTTGAAAATCGCCAACTGGTATGCGGAAAACCAACGCAACCAGCAACGCTTTCGCGATGCCGCCGCGCAAATGGCGGTGGGCAAAATTTCCGGCGCGGTCGGTAATGCTTCGCATCTCGGACCGGATATTGAAGAGCGCATTTGCCAGCGCCTGGGATTGATTGCCGCTCCCGTGGCATCGCAGGTGATTCAACGCGATCGCCACGCGCAATACCTCAGCGCGCTCGCGCTGATCAGTGCCACGCTTGAAAAAATCGCGCTGGAGATTCGCCATCTGCAGCGCACTGAAGTACGCGAAGCGGAAGAGCCATTCGGCGGCGAACAACGTGGCAGTTCCGCCATGCCGCACAAACGCAACCCAGTGACCTGCGAACAAATCTGCGGACTCGCGCGCATCGTGCGCTCGAACCTGATGGCGTCATTTGAAAATATAGGGCTGTGGCACAAGCGCGATATTTCTCACAGCTCCGTCGAACGCATTATCTTACCGGACTCCACGATTCTCGTGGATTACATGCTCGCCAAAATGACCACGATAATTGCGGACATGCGCGTCTTTCCCGAGCGCATGCTGCGCAATCTGGAAATGACGCACGGCCTGGTTTTCTCCGGGCAGTTGCTGCAGACCTGGTGAAAGGGCATGCCGCGCGACGACGCTTACAAAGCGGTGCAGGAAAATTCCATGGCTGCGTGGGAACCGGAATCAAGCTTTCGCGACCGCGTCGCCCGAGATGCGCGCGTTACTAAATATCTGGATGCCGCCGCACTGGCCCACACTTTTGATTTGAAGCGTCAGCTCCGTCACGTGGACGCCATCTTCGCGCGCGTGTTCGGCGAGCCAGCCACCAGCGGCACGGCCAAAAAACAAAACGCTGGCTGATTTTCATCAGCCAGCGTTGACAGCCTCTTCTAGATTAGAGCTGCATCTAGCTGCGGAGGCGGAAACTCGAAAACTAATCTCGAAACTCGATACTAACGAAAATTACTCCACGCGCTGCACATAACGCGCTTCGGTGGTGTCCACCTTTACACGGTCGCCTTCATTCACAAACGGCGGCACCTGAATTACCAGGCCGGTCTCCAGGGTAGCCGGCTTTCCCACCGCGCTGGCGGTGGCTTTCTGTCAGCGTCGGCTCGGTCTGCACCACTTTCATTTCCATGGTATCCGGCAAATTTATACCGATGGCTTTTTCTTCAAAAAATTCTACATGCACGATGATATTGGGAATCAGATAAAACACCGTCTCGCCCAGTTCGTCGCGGGTCATCTGCATCTGTTCGTAATTCTTGGTGTTCATAAATGAAATTCGTCGCCTTCGCTGTACAGGTATTCAAACTCCACTTCATCGAGGATGGCACGATCGACAAATTCTTCCGCGCGAAAGCGGTAATCGATCATCGTTCCGGTGCGCAGATCTTCATGCGCGTCTGCATAGATCCACGTTTGTTGCCCGGAGTGCGGTGATCCACGCTGAATACGGTGTAGAGCTGCCCTTCATGCTGGATAACCATGCCGGGGCGAAGTTGTGTGGCTTTTGTGCTGCTCATAATCTCCCAATCAATGTAGTATCGGAAATTTCGCCGGGCGCCAGCATTCCCGAAAGGGCCCGCGAAATCACTCAGGGACGCCGGAAACCTCCCCGGCGCTGAATCAACAGCATAAATGCCCCCATTCCACGCGGTCAATCGAATCGCGCAGTCAGCAATGCATTCTCCAAAAATCCCTACCCAAAAGATTGAGACTCTAGATGCATGCCGAGCTCACATGTCGGGTAATGCGGCTTACCGTCCACTAGGAGGCTGGAAATGTCCTTGCACCTCGCTTGCAATATCGTGATTTGTTCGCTATTATTGAATAAATGGCAAAACGAAATTACCTCGGAGGTTTCGAGCTTATGGTAGTGCTGGCTCTGATGCGTCTGGGCGAGGACGCCTACGGAGTTCCAATCTCACGTGAGATTGAGGAGAGAAGTGGCCGTGAGGTAGCGCTCGGTAGCGTTTATGCCGCATTAGAGCGGCTCGAACAGAAAGGCTTTGTGACTTCGCAATTGGGTGATTCCACACCGGAACGTGGTGGAAGGGCAAAGAGGTACTTCCACGTCACCGGAAAGGGACTGAGGGAAATCGGAGAAACGCATCGCACTCTGAAGAAGTTGTGGCGGGGACTTTCGCAATTAGAAGGCAAAAGGTCATGAAGTCCTCGGAGCCACCAGCTTTTGCAACCTGGCTGTTGAAGTATCTTTGCTCGGGGCAGTACAGCGATGCGCTCGCGAGCGACCTGGTCGATGTCTTGGTATTGGAGGCAAGTGTTGGTCGCAGTCGTTAGTCATAACCGAGGAGGTAAAAACATGACGGCAAATTCGAAGTGGAGAAACGGGGTCGCACTAATAGCAGTTGCGGTTCTAGTGGGCTTGCTAGTTGGCAATTGGATCCAATATCGATCCTTGAACCAAAAAAATCAGGAGATCACCATAGAGCAGAGGCGCGCCGACAACGAAGAGCTAAAGAGAATTCAGTCGGAGCTGGCATACGCGAACTGGGCCGTTCCCCTGCTGACACAGAAACTAGAAGGAAGCGAAGTAAGGCTGAGAACAGCCGAGGTGTCTAGCAGGCCAGAGACAGCCAATCCTCTTCGGAATAGCACCACGTTCTTACGGAAACAAATTGAGGATCAAGTAAAGAAGAAGACAATTCTAGAGACACGACAAAAGGAGCTCGAGTACCAAATTGCGTAGTTAGTTAAAACCGTGCCACTACCACGGCGTATAGATACATTACGCGTCGAGGGTCCCGCCTAAGACAAGAAATAAGAAAATAGGTTGCATTCCGCTGTGAAGGTGCACCACAATTCGCAATCGCTGTTCGCTCGAATATTTTCCATCACATCATTTTCGTTTGCACAGGAGGTGACATGCTCGACCGCCGCAACTTTCTCACTGCCAGTGCCACTGCATTGGCGGCAACTCTCACCTTCCGTGGCGATTTACTGGATCAACTCCAAGACGCTCCCACCGCACTGCCTGATCGGTCTCTCTTCGAAAAGAATGAGGAAGCCTACTGGGCAGAATTGCGCAAGCAATTTCTAATTCCCGCAGACGAGATTTATTTGAATAACGGCACGGTAGGCTCCAGCCCAGTGCCGGTCTTGCGCGCCATATTCGATGGGTACACCACCACTGAAAAGATGGATCAGCAAGACCCCGAGGATTATCCCATCTGGGGTTATGCCGCATGGAACGAGTTCCGCGATCCGCTGGCGGCATTCGTAGGCTGCCATCGCGACGAGATCGCGCTGTTGCGCAACGCCACGGAAGCCAACAGTTACATCGCCAACGGCGTGGACATGAAGCCGGGCGATGAAGTACTGATGACCGATCAGGAGCATCCCGGTGGCGAACATCCATGGAACCTCAGAGCCAAACGCTACGGCATCGTGGTGAAGAAAATCACTCTGTCGCGACCAGTGAAAAATGCTGCAGAAGTGCTCAACCTTTTCAACGAGGCCGTCACGCCGCGCACCCGGGTTATCTTTTTCAGCCACATCACGACGTTCTCTGGCGTGGTTTTGCCCGCGAAGGAAATCGCTGCGTTGGCCCGCTCCAAAGGCATTCTCTCCGCGGTGGACGGCGCGCATGTTCCGGGCATGATGCGTTTCAACGTGCACGACATTGGTTGCGACATGTACAGTTCCAGCCCGCACAAGTGGCTGCAGGCCCCTAAGGGCTCCGGCTTTCTCTACGTTCGCGACGAAGTGATTGATCGCCTTTGGAATACGATTGCAACGGAAGGCTGGGACGGCACTAAGCTTCGCGCCGAGCGATTCCAACGCATCGGCAGCTCGAACGTGCCCGCGCTTTGGGGCTTGCGCGCCGCCATCAAGATGGCCAACGACATTGGCCTTGAGCGCATGGAACGCCGCCATCGCGCACTTGCGGACTACATGCTCGCGGAAATGACTAAGAGGGGCGCGATTTCGTGGACTTCGCCCGATGCAGCGCTGCGTTGCGCCATCGTCACCGTGAATGTGCCGCCGGTTCCGCGCATGGATCTGGAGAACTGGCTGTGGCACACGCACAAAATTCGGATCCGCGGCGCCGATCCTAGTAAGCTGCGATTATCCACGCCGTACTATTTGCAGAAGAAAGACATCGATCGGTTTCTGGAAAAGTTCGACGAGTACAAGCGAGAAAAGAAGTTGGCGTAATTCCTGCACCGAGAAAAGGAATGGATTGGAGTCAGACGATGCGAAGGATTCTCCAAGGCGCATTCGCAACGATATTCATCACTAGCGCTGCTGGACTTTACGGATCACCTCCACCTGCAACGGATGAACCCAATCAACTCAGCGCAGCTGCGCAAACGCCCCCCGATCTCGCCCGCATGGAGGACATCGTACAGTCCTACGTGTCCGAAAAGGAATTCATGGGCGGTGTACTGGTGGCGTGCGGAAGCAACGTATTGCTCAACAAGGGCTACGGCTTCGCTAACCTCGAGTGGGAAATACCCAACTCCCCTTCAGTGAAGTTCCGCCTGGGATCGGTTACCAAGCAATTCACCGCCGCCTCGATCTTGCTACTACAGGAGCGCGGGAAATTGAAGGTGACTGACCCAGTAAAAAAATACATGCAGGACGCGCCTGCCGGGTGGGACAAAATTACCATCTTCAACCTGCTGACGCACAGTTCCGGTATACCAAACTTTACCAGCTTTCCAGATTACGCGTCCCAGGAACCTTTCGATACCACGCCAGAGAAACTGGTGGCCCGTTTTCGCGACAAGCCGCTCGAGTTCCAACCCGGTGAGAAGATGAGCTACAGCAATTCCGGATACGTGCTGCTGGGCTATCTTCTCGAAAAGATCAGCGGCGAGAGTTATGAAAAGTTTGTCCAAGACAACATCTTCACGCCGCTCGGCATGAAGGATTCGGGATACGATTCAAATTCCGCAATTATTTCGCACCGCGCCGCAGGTTACGTCCCAGGTCCGACCGGTCCAACCAATGCGGGCTTCATCAACATGACTGTTCCGTAGTCCGCCGGCGCACTGTATTCCACTACGGAGGATCTGCTGCGATGGGAGCAGAGCCTGTTCGGGGGAAAGTTGCTTTCGCCAAGCTCACTGCAGGAGATGACCACACCATTTAAAAATGATTACGGGTTCGGCCTGCAGGTGCACAGCGTGAATGGACGGAAGGTAATCGATCATGGCGGCGGCATAGAAGGCTTCAATACCACGCTGGCTTACTACCCTGAAGATAAGCTCACGGTGATCGTGCTCGGCAATCTGAATGGTTCTGCGCCGCAGGAAATTGCCTCAAAGCTGGCGGCCGTGGCCCATGGCGAAAAAGCTGTAATGCCCTCGGAGCGCAAAGAGGTGCCGGTAGATCCGAAGTTGTTCAACGGCTATGTCGGGAGGTACGAGCTGGCGCCCAACTTTATTTTGACCGTTACGCGGGAAGACGATCATTTGTTTACGCAGGCCACCGGGCAGGGAAAGCTTCAGATATTTCCAGAGAGCGATCGCGATTATTTTCTCAAGGTGGTCGATGCACAGATTACTTTTGTGACCGACAGCAACGGCCAGGCCACGGAATTAATTCTGCATCAGGGCGGCATGGACCAGCATGCGAAACGGATGGAAGGCGAGCCACCGCCAGCAAAAGAGCACAAAGAGGTCGCCGTAGACCTGAAGGTGTTTAACGGCTACATCGGGACGTACCAGCTCGCTCCGAATTTCATCATGACCGTTACGCGGGAAAGCGATCATTTGTTTATGCAGGCCACCGGACAACCGAAGGTTCAGATATATCCAGAGAGCGATCGCGATTATTTCCTCAAAGTGGTCGATGCGCAGATTACTTTTGTGACCGACAGCAGCGGCCGCGCCACGGAACTAATTCTGCATCAGGGCGGCATGGACCAGCACGCGAAACGGATTGAGTAAAACTCGCGCCGCTGCGGTGTTAAATCGAGGGTGAAACACCGTAAACAGAAATAAAAATGCTGCGCCGTGGCCCCAGCGTTGTGACTTTCGCAAAGGCTGGTATCAATAGGAGCTTCGCGAAAGGCTGTCAGAGAAACGAATTGTATGGAGTGCTCACCGGCTCTAGCGAGGGGGCTGTGAGGTTGGTGCCTTTATCGGTGCTGGTTTTGGCTGCGATGAAGAGCTGTCAGAGAGCTGGCTCGGTTTTGTAGAACGGAGCTCTTCAAACTCGGGTTTGGTGGCCAAGCGTTCGGGAAAGTGCTCCTCATATTCAGACAAACGCGGGCAAATCAGGCGCCTATGGGGAAGGTTAAAGCCGTACTCCGTCATCTCCTTCATCGCTTGCTTCGGGCTCCATCCCTCCTCGGCCATGCGATAGGCGGCGATCATCATTCCGGTGCGGTCATCACCAACACGACAGTGAACGAAGATTTTCTTGCCAGGGTTTCTTCGGACCAAAGTGAGGAAGTCGGCAAAAATTCTGTCCTTAGGGAATGAGCACTCCCAATGCATGGGAACGTATCGCATGCCCAAACTGGTCACTTCTTTGCGTTCGCCTTTGCGATCTCCGCGCAGATCGACGACGATTTGAACTCCCATCTTGGCCAAGGCCTCAAAACCATGTTTGCGCGGCTGGGCGCCACGGTAGAGCGTCGGAGATACTTCAGCGAAGTCCGGGATTAGTTGCTTGCCGATGACCTCGGAAGGAGCGTCCACGGGGGCTTGCTGTGTTTCGGTTTGTTGGGTCGGTGGTAGCGGTGGAGCAGAACCATCTTGAGAATTCGTTGATACACACGCGTTAGCGAGAAGGGAAGGCGTGGCATGAAGCGCCGCTGCATTCGTGAAGACCCCCGGTAGCAAATACAGCGTAAAGCGCAGGATTGTCATAGTCGTGATTATAGGGATACCACGAAACCACCGGCAAGGTGCGCTCACCAGCCGCCTGTCGGATGCCGAAGAGAATAACAATCCTTGATTTCGGGAGGGATGGCCGCAGCATTATGACATTCGCAAAAAATTAAAACCCATTCCTTCCGGCTGGGCCGGAAAGGAATGGGCGGTGCTTCGGTTAGCTTGCTTGCTGTGGGTTAGTTTCCCGACTGGGTGCCGGCGGTTGCGTTGTGGTCGAACTCCAAAGCAACGCGCTTCCCACCGGGGTAAATTGCCGTTAGTTCTCTAGAGCCATCTGGCTCGGCGAGAGTGCTATAGGCATCTTGAGGGTTTTGACTGGCCTGCTCGGTCACATGAGCGGACAAGGTAGCCACGGTATCTTTACCTTGCAAAAGTTTCACCTGCACCGCCGGACCGTTGCCATCCCATTCCACCCGGTAATCGCCGGGTGCGATGGATTGGCCATCGACAACGACCTTGTCAGTCAACGCAAGTTTTCCTCGATTATTTCCCCCGGCGAGTGCGGCCGACGAAAACAGTAGCGCGCTACCAAACAGCAGTGTTGAGATTCCCGACATTTTCATAAACAGCTCCTTTTTATTTTCCGTGCGCCGCTGCGTGCAGGACACCGCACGGGTTGCCGCGGAATAGTTTCAATTCGTTAGTTACTGAATTCGATGCGGAGAAGAGCTGAAGGTTTTGTAAAAAATTGTTAACAACATTTATTTGTCATTAAAAAAATCGAAGAGATAGATGAAAAAAATCGCACGCTGCAAACATAGTGTTAATCGGCTACCATCTTTGCAAATCGGAGGTCGTGATTCCGACGAATTTCTGCGCGATATAGAAAAGAGACCCATGCGCCGAGTATGGCCCTGCATTCTAGTGTTGATATTTCTACCAGCTGCAATTTGTTCTCAGAGTGCCAACGACGAATCCAAGATCATCGCCCTCGAAAATCTGTGGAATCAAATGCAACTGCATCACGACGCCGGCGCGATGGAAAAAATACTGGATCCAGACTTTGTGCTCACCGATTACGACGGCGCGGTCCTTTCCAAGGCGCAATTTCTGGCTAATATCCGAGATGTCTCCGATCAACTGACCGTGGAGGTTTCGGAAGACATGAAACTGCATCGCCACGGCGACACCGTCGTCGTCATTGGCGCAACCCACGAAAAGGGAACCAACAAAGGCAAGCACTACGAACACCGCGGGCGTTTCACCGACACGTGGATCCTCAAAAATGGAGAATGGCTGTGCGTCGCCAGCCATCTCGGCCTGCTCTCCAAGTAACGCATTGGTTTCCTGAATTTTCCGCATTTTGCTTGTAAGGGCCGGGTGAAGCCGGGGTAGCCCATTAGCTACTTTGGTCGAAGTGTCCAGTGATATTCATTTTTTACGGGTAATATACATTTACCCCTTCTTCCGCTGATACAGCGGCCCCGTTTCATTTCCATTTGAGGTTTGTTTTCGAATAAACACGACCCATTTATTAGATTCATGCAATGTGACTGGTTCTGGTTTGTTCCAATTGCGGCTGCATTTCGACGCAAGCAGGCTCAGTCAGGCATGTAACAGATGATTGAATTAGAGAAAAATGCGGTAGAGACCGCGGTTGAGGTGACGGAGCACCGTCAGAGTCCGCGTTATTCCTTTTCCTGTGATGCGGAAGTAATCGATATCCAAGGTAATACGCGAATCATTGGAACGGGTCACTGACATTGCAAGAAGGGGTTGCTACGTCGATTGCATTAGCCCATTTCCACCTGGAACTTTGCTCGCGGTGAAGATTAGACGGGGCATCCAAACATTCGAGACCCAGGGTAGCGTGGTGTGTTCCACCGTCGGATTGGGCATGGGTTTGTGCTTCACCGTCACTGAACAGCCCCACGCCCTCCTACTCGAAGCGTGGCTGGGTGAGCTGAGCGGGGATGAACAGCCAGAACTTGAATCGGTCGGGTCAGCGGCGCCAGCCGCTTCTTCGGATGTTGTTGATGTGCATTCACGGAATATTCTGAAAGAACTGATTCGTGTACTACAGCGCAAAGGCGCTCTTGGCGAGTCCGAAAGCTCTGCCTTGCTAGAAAAACTTCGGAAATGAAGGCGACTTCTTTCCCCCTAGGCGAGACACGCAGGCAGTCAACGTAACCGCTTGCTGGAGACGAATGACGCCTCTGCGTGCAGGGTTGGTTCCCAGGCCCCATCCTATGTGGATGTGCGGTATGGGACATAAATCCAGCGACTTAAGATGCACACTTATGGTGCCGCGAACCCGGCAGCGGACATTCTGCATTTGGAGGACTACAACATGCACCATGCAAATCGTTACATCACGTCGCTATTTCTGACCGCTGCGCTTGCGGCGCCAGTGGCATTGATGGCCATCCCGGCACCTCAAGAGGATCACAATCAAAACCGAGTCTACGATAAAGAACACAAGGATTATCACAACTGGAACGACAACGAAAATAAAGCCTGGGGGCAATATCTTAGCGACAACCACAAGAGTTCTCACGAATACTCGAAGGCGAGCAAGAAGGAGCAGTCGGATTACTGGAATTACCGCCACGCTCATCCAGATAAAGATTAACAACGTCACCCACAGCGAACGAGGAACATAGGAGAGCAAAAATACATCCCGTGCGAACGTGACGGGACCTCGGAGTCCCTGCGTCAACACCGGTCACAACACCTGCGAAAAACCGATAGCAGCGTTGGCGGGTAGGTCGGGCCACCATTGTCGACTACCCGTTGAGGCGCGAATTCATCTAAAGTCGAGGCCGACGCTAGAGAGCGGCTGGACGTTTGCCCTTTCGGCGTCGCGCCAAAACATTGACCGCTTGCGTGCCGCAAAGTGTCGGTCTATTTTTTTCAATTTTTTCGCTACAAGCGCCGTCGTTCGCCTTTGGTGCTGGTCAACTGTCTGACGGGGCGCACCTCGATAGTACCTACGCGAGCGGGCGGTATTTGCGAGGCGAGTTGCACAGCCTTGTTCAGGTCGGCGGCGTCAATCAAGTAGAACCCAGCCAAAAGCTCCTTCGTCTCGGCGAAAGGGCCGTCTCTGACGGATACTTTTCCGTCACGGACACGCACGCTTCTAGCGGTGCGAGCAGGCTGAAGAGCTTCCGAGGCAATCCACCTGCCTGCGTCTCGGAGGCCGTTATCGTAAGCCATACATTCATCGTCGGTCATGGCCCCGATGTCCTTCTCTTCACCGTAGACAAGACACAGGTACTTCATAAAGTCTCCTTCACCACGGACCAACGTCTGGGTTCAATAGTTCAATAACGCTAGGAACGGGACAAATAGTTTCCGGTGCCAGTCCTCGCACCCTGGCGTGGTGAACGCGGCTCACTCCCATCAAGTCCGGCGGCTCTTCACGCAAAATCGCGGTCATCGTCTCTGCGGCGGTGTCGCGCTTAAACGCGCGTTTCCCGGTCACATTGACATTCCGCGGACTACCTCGATGCAGAGGTTTGGCGCTGCATCAATAGAAAATACAATCCACCGGAGATTAGGAAGCCGACAAACCAGGCGTAGTCGTAAAGCCAGCGCAGAGCCGGCACCATGAGGCCGATCAACGCGAGCGTAACGCCCGCGACCAGCGCCACGATGGCTTTTGGGTTGAACCCGCGCCGATACTCATACGCGCCGCCTCTTCGGTACAAATCCTGGACGATGAGATTACGGTGCCGCAGCAGGTAATAATCGCAAATCATGATTCCGGCAATGGGGCCGAGCAGAGCCGAACAACCTACCAGCCAGCCAAAAATGTAAGAACTGAAATCGCGGAGTAGTTTCCACGGCATCATTAGAATTCCCACCACCCCGGTGATAAGGCCGCCGGCGCGGAAAGAAATAAGGCTCGGCCGCAAATTGGAAAAATCGTTGGATGGAGAGACCACATTTCCGGCAATGTTGGTATTGAGCGTGGCAAGAAGCAGAGCCACAAGCGCGATTAGCGCGACCACCGGCTGGTTGAATCGTCCGAGTAAAACAACGGGATCCCAGATGGCCTCGCCAAAAATCACCGCCGATGCAGAGGTGACCGCAACGCCGATGAAGGAGTACAGGGTCATGGCGGTGGGCAAGCCCAGCGCTTGTCCGACGATTTGAGCGCGTTGCGATTTGGCATAGCGGGTGAAGTCGGGAATATTCAGCGCCACCGTGGCCCAAAAACCGACCATGCCGGTTAACGATGGGATGAAAAAGCGCATGAATTCGGCAGTGCTGTGAAATTTGCTTGGCGTTCGCAACACTGGCCCGAAACCGCCGGCTTTGCGGATGATCCAGAAAAGTAAAAGCAATCCCACTGCGAGCATGAATGGCGCGCCAATGCCTTGAAGCAATTTTATGGTTTCGATGCCGTACCAGATGACCATCATGTTGATGGCCCAGAAAAGAAAAAAGCAGATCCACATGCTGCCGGGAAAAGTTGCTGCTCCGGGCCAAATCACGAGCAGCATCGCGTAAATGGCTTGCCCGCCGATCCACGTCTGGATGCCGAACCAACCGCAGGCAACCAGCGCGCGCAAGAGTGCCGGGACATTCGCACCGCGCACACCAAACGACGCGCGCACGAAGACCGGGAAAGGAATACCGTAGCGCGTGCCCGCATGTGCATTCAGCAGCATGGGAATCAAAACAACTAAATTGCCCAGAAGTATGGTGAGAATCGCTTGCAGCCAACTCATGCCACCAGCGATCAGCCCGGACGCAAGCATGTACGTGGGAATGCAAACACTCATGGCCACCCACAGTGACGCGTAGTTATAGGTGCCCCACGTGCGCTCCTCCGGAGGGATCGGGCGCAAATCAGGATTGTAGAGAGACGGATCGACCTGTGTGAGCTTCATATTTTGGTTCATGGTAAATAAAAACAGGCGTCAGCCTATAGCAACCGGGGCACTAACCGGAAGCTTGATTCTCAATGTCCAGCCTGATTAATGCGGTTGGTCGGACGAGTAGATTCATACAATGTTTACAGATTATTTGTGGCGCGGTCTTTTGCGGCGTCGGCCATGATTTTTTCTATTTGGTCGGGGTCACGCGGCAGGCGCTCGCTGAGAAGCTCGTAGCCGTCGGGGGTGATGAGCACGTCGTCTTCGATGCGCACGCCTAGATTTTCTTCGGGGATGTAAATGCCGGGCTCCATGGTGATGACCATGCCCGGTTTCAATGGCTCGCAATACTCGCCGGGATCGTGGACGTCGAGGCCAATGTCGTGGCCGAGGCCGTGAATGTAATACTGGCCAAGCGATTTGCCGTGGAGGTCTTTGCCATGCGAGTTGATGTAATCGTAAGAAACTTTGTACGCGCTGTGGCCACCTTTTTTGCAGAGATCCACTCCAGGCTTCAGCGTGGCCATCGCGGCGTTTTGTGCGCCCAGCACGATGTCGTAAATTTCGCGCTGGCGGGCGCTGAATTTTCCGTTGGCGGGCAAGGTGCGCGTGATGTCCGCGGAATATCCGGAATATTGCGCGCCCACATCCAGGACGACGATGTCGCCGTCTTCGATTTTTCGTGAAAGCTTGTCGTAGTGCAGCGCGACGGAGTTAGGGCCGGCGCCCACGATGGGGGCGTAACCTTCCGCTTCGGAGCCGCCCATGGCGTGGACTTCCACCATTTTTGCGGCGATTTGATATTCATAAAGGCCGGGCCGCATCATTTTCATGGCATCCAGTTGCGCGTCCAGAGAAAGCTCGATGGCTTTTTGTAGAAAGGCGATTTCTCCAGGCGATTTAATTTCGCGTAGAGCGTAAATATTCTGGCGAATATCTTTCACCTTGACCTGAGGCGCAGCAACCTGGAGCCAGTCGACCACTTGTTTCTCGTGCGGGTAGCCGCCCAATTCTTTTTCATAGGGAAGAATGGTGTAGATGGCAGGGTAGATCTTTGCGAGCTTCTCAACCTCAGCGCGCATTTCGGCAAAAGGCTGGACGGTAGCGAATCCGGTTCGTGCGGTGATATCCGGATCGGTGGGCGACATGCGTACGCCATTCCATTTCTCTTTCGCGGGATCCTTGACAGGCAAGAAAAGCATTTCGCGGGGGTTCGAAGTATCATCGTGCGTCGCGGTAGAAAATCCCGCAGCGGCAAGCGAGCCTGCTGGCGCAGGTGAACCGTTGTCGTGTTTTGGAGCGGGGAAAATAATCAGCCCGGCGCCTTCTTCGTTGTGGCCGGTGAGATAGTAAAAATTCTCTTCCTGCGCGAATATGTTGGCCTGCGAGACTTCTTCGCGGCCGGTAAAACCCCACAGAATGATGGGGACGTCGGCTTGTGCGGCAAGTTGCGCGCGGCGCTCGGCGTAAATGATGTTCGGTTCGCGTTCGCGGCGTTGCTGCGCATTTACTTGTGGCGCGCTCAAAACAGCGGCGAAATATACTCCGGCCATGGCCGTGAAGAAAAATAATCGGGGCCCTCGATTAACGTAGCGACCTTGGAGCGGAACGGAAGATAAACAGGGAGCGCCCGAGTCTTGCGTGTGGCCAGAGGCCTGACGACTCACAGATTCTCCTTGAATTACCACCACAATGATGCGGCCCGGGGCAAGCGGGGATGTTTCTCAGGAACAATTTTAAGCTAAATGCGAAAACGCCATCCGAGATCTGCGCAGCTAACTGATGCGTGCTCTTACTCCGGCGATTGTAGCCGAATTATTCCCGGCAGCCAAAATCGTCCGCCTAGGCTATCGTCAGCAATACTTTTACCGCCCAAGCGCCTGCGGTCCTGGACCAAAGATTTTCCAGGCAGCGTGATACGCTGGTAAAAATGGCTGTAAACAGCCATTTCGATCGGGGACTATGCGATTGCCCAAGCGCTTTTTTGTATTTCTGACCCTCTTTCAAACAGTTTTAATTGCGGTGCATGGATTTCTTTTTCTCACCTGGGTTTATTTTTGGGTCCCGCATATTCCAGGAGAAACCGGTGTTTATAATTTCAGTCCGTTAGGTCACTGGCGGCTGCTGATTACGCTGGCCATTTTGTCGGTCGGCTTTCTAGTCACCTCCATAATGGGCTTCAACCTTACAAATGTGGTCTTGCGATTGGTGTACCGCATTACCGCGGTGTGGCTGGGATTTGTAAATTATGCATTTTTCTCAAGCGTGCTGTGCTGGCTGGTTTATCTGGCGTTGCGATTAGGCGGAGCCAGGATAGAACGGCACTATTTCGCATTGAGTTTTTTGGGGTTGGCAGTCGCCGTCACCGCGTACGGAGTGATCAATGGAGAATGGACACGCGTAAAACGCATCGCCGTGAAACTGGCAAGACTGCCTGAGTCGTGGCGCGGACGTACAGCGATTTTAGTTAGCGACGTACACCTGGGGAATTATCGGGCGTTTGGATTCTCGCGGCGCGTGGTAAAGATGGTCCGCCGGCTGAATACCACGTCGGAAACGCTGAAGATGGCAGTGCCGCTGTTACCCTATTATTATGTTGGAGGCTGAAAGCATTGGCGTCAATGGACCTGGCCAATAGGGCTAGGCAAATGTTCGTTCCCGATACGAAGGCGACGGCAAATATTAATGAAACACTTTTAGCGAACTGAAAAAGTCATTCCAAAAACGACCAATCTCACAACAAATCATATTAATAAATATGTGCAAAACTTATGACATAGGTTTATTAAGTAAATCTCTTATCAATTCTTCTATTTGAGAGGATTTGCTAACGTTGTTGTGTAATTATATGCAGCTGGTTATTTAGTGATTTCGGTGTTTCAAAAAGTGTTTCAATACTTTTTGCCGCCCCCTTCGTA
The DNA here is from genome assembly GCA_963705755.1 of uncultured Acidobacteriota bacterium. GTDB lineage: Bacteria > Acidobacteriota > Terriglobia > Acidiferrales > UBA7541 > Acidiferrum. Next base: position 44,653 of record CAVPKZ010000067.1, read on the forward strand.
CAGTAAGGGGCCAAGAAAGTATTCGTCT
>CAVPKZ010000068.1:0-20336 GCA_963705755.1 uncultured Acidobacteriota bacterium
GCACGACGGGCTCGGAATCCGCATCCTTGGGCTCCGACGGCAGGACTTTTGACAACCACTTCATTAGGTCATCGTGTAGCTTGCAGCTGGGCTTGAACCAGCTGGTTTTGCGAAGCCACTGAATCTTTTTAATCCTGCTTAAAAAACTCAACACCGTGCGGACACCGGTAGAGTTGTAGCCAGTGTCGAGACCGACAATCTTCCAGTACTTATTTTCCAGGCAGAAAAAGCTGGCTTTTTGTCCCTGGGGCTTACCCGGTTCGTTATCGCGCACTCCCAGTTCGCGGAGAAACCTGTCGAAATACGCCGTGCCGCACGCATACATCTCATGGTTCCCATTCAGTGCGAAACTTCCTTTCGTTTCCAATTCCCACGTCACACCCTGGGCTCCGCCGATGTAGGCAAGCACAGCGAAACGCAACGATCGGCGCCTCAATTTGCGGATGCCGCGGGCGTACGCAACCCGCACCTTGCAATTGCGATGGATCTCCTCCGGGTCTTCATTCCTGCGATTTGAAAACGCTCAGAAATTGCTCGACTGCCTGCCAGTTTTCTGCTTCGCCGCCGCGATTTCTATCCGCGCGCAGCGTCGACGAGCCGTGTACTCCGGAAATGTGCGGGATAAACTGGATTTTTTGCTGCGCAGGCGAAGCGGCCAGGATGGACTTAGCCGCCGCGATCTCTTCGCGATCCTTCGCCGAAGTTACGAAGATGGGTACGGAGATTTTGGCGGCGGCGGCATGCACGGAGCGAGGATCATCCAGATACTCGTTCGGAGAAAAAGCGAGGACGCCCGCGGCCTCCCCGGGATGTTCCGCGGTGAGAAGAAACACCAGTGCTGCCGAATAGCTGCTGCCCCAAACCAGGACTTTGCCATTCTTTCCATCGCTTCTTGCCCAAGCCAGAGCTGCTTCAAGATCCTTGAGCGCATCCCGATACTCGCCGTTATGGCCAATATGACGGACCGTTCCATTCTGCGAGCCAAAGAGTTCTCCACCGGAACGCTGGTCGATGGCCAGGCAGTTAAATCCCAGCTTAACCAGCCGCGGGGCGATGGGAGCATACTCCGCGCGGTTCGATCCCGCCTGGTGGAAAAGCACAATGTAGGGCTGAGACTTACTCTCGGCCGCGTAGAAGTCGCCGTAAACTTTGATGCCATCGGACGCCGTGAGAGTAACTTGCTCCCGGGCATGCAATGGTGCGGCCAGGGCAACCGCGAGAAGGAGGAACTGATAGGACACCGCAATCGTTTTTCTGGATAAAGAAAACTCATTCTTGAGCGATGCCTCAGATTCCGCGTTATTTTACTACTTAGCTGCATTCAAGTTCCAAAACCTTGCCGACCGCAGCCCGCATTCTTCGACGATTCACCGCGGGGAATGTTTTCTCTGGAATGAAACACACTACGCCGCGTCAATTTCGCAATGATTTTCAGCGCGAACTGGAAACTGCCTTCCTTGGCCGGCGGCTGTCCAAGAGATCGAACAGCTTCGCCGGATCCAGCGGCACCACGTGGCTGGCCCCGGCAACGATCTCGAGTGTGTTTTCGATTCCCAATTCATTGAGTTGTTTGCGGGTATCCTGCGAGCCGCGAAGCCATCCTGAATCCTCTCCGCCAACGAACGCGGCTACGGGGATACCTCTTAGTCGGCTCAGCGAATGAAAGGCGCGCTCATCCGGCGGAACTCCGGGCATAACCGTGAGCGAAAGAAAGCGCTCCGGATACTCCGTAATCACCCGATAGGCGGAGAGTCCGCCGTTCGAAACGCCGGCAAGGTGCACCTTGCCGCCCTCGAACTTCACGGACTTGAAAACCTCGTCGAGAAGATTGCTAAGTTCGTTCTCCGCGCCGCTGTAAAAGTTCGTGCCTGCTGGAGCCGCCGGGCCGATCACCACCCAGCCGCGCTTTTTCGCCTCGGCTTCCCAGTACAAATGAAGTCCGGCCCCGACCATCTGTTTGGATTGATCGCCCGGTGGAAGCGCCAGCAGCACCGGATACGCGGCCGTCTTGTCGAAGTGCTCGGGAAGAATCAGCGCGTATTCCAGTACTCTGCCATTGTGCGATAGCCGGTGGAACTCCGCAGTTTGCGCCGCAGAGGTTGAAGATAGACATGCCAGCAAAACGGCGGTAATAAAATGTCGGGTCATCTATTTCATTCCGCCGTTCCCCCGTCGCCTCTGGAGCAGCAAGAATGCCTTGGCATTCTTGCTTGCTCGTTGGAAAATCACTGCCGCCGCGCGAGCGGCGATTATAATTTACTACCGGTCGTCTCTTGTTGCATCCCCTTGACCGTCATCACCGATGATGCGGGCTCCCGGCAGCACTCCGCCACCAGGAGTAAACATCACGGAGCATTCCACGATGATGGGCGTTTTCGAGATTGTTACATCTCCAGATCTGACGGCGTTATTGATGTCGTCCTGCGACTTCAGCACGCGCCCTGTGCGCCCCGAATTCCAGGCCACCAGGCTGACTTGCCACAGCGGAGAGTAATTCGGATCGGTATTGCCAGGACCGGCTGGATGTGGAGCGGAGGCCAGCACGTTCCCTTGTTTAAAGTTAGTAAACACGAAGATGTCGTCCACCGCGGGAGAGTTCGGCAGCGTCCCGAAATTCGTGGGAATGAAATTCGCGTTGAAGCCCGCGGCGACCTGATGTGCGGCGGCGATGATCCCTGCCGGAGCATTCGGGTCCACGCCTACTTCCGGCGTGATGTACAGAGCCTTCGCGCCGTTGAAGAAGCCCACCTGCAGGGGCAAAACCACTCTCGGCACATCGGCCTTGCCGTCACTTTCGCCGGAGTTCTGTGCGCGAGCCGGCTTTAGCCGAGCCGGCAACGAATAAAGCGCCAAGCCCACGAAAGCCACAACAAATGCTTTTCTGCCGATCCCGGAAAGTTTAACTAGTCGCATCGAATTTCTCTCCTTTTTTTCGTGATTTTGCTGTGCTTACAGTTGGCTACCCACCTGCAACCTGATTCGATCTCTTGGGCGGGCGGAAGTTTCAAACATTTTTTTGCATTCCGCCCACAATTTTCCCAGGCGCAGGACCGAGGCGGAAAACGCTTAGACACGATTACGATCACGGAGCGAGGCGACGCAGCAATTTATTCTCTTTCTATGAGTTGAGAGACCTATCGCTCGATAGGGACGCGATGGTCAAGAGGTTCGGCGAGGATGCCGCTCTTGTTTAATGAGGGAAAGTCATCGCCGACCGCGACTCGCTCTGAGACGCCGAGACTTCCACGTACCTCGTCAAGTAGGGCACGAGAGGCGTCACCTCGAGGGCATTTTGTCGCGTCCGGAGGTCTCGATGATCGGGGTATACAGTTCAAAGGTGGCAATTTCGTTATGCTCCCGTTTGATGATCCGCTCGATAATCTCATCCAGTTTGTTTGCCGCTTGGGGAGCTTGCACAAAACCCCAATGTTTCTGCGAAAACGCTGTGTGGAAATACCCGCCCCTTCGGTTCGTAACCGAATGCTCGGATATTTTTTCAACCGATTGATGCACTGTGATTTGGGAAAGCAGAAGCCGCGAAGCTGCCGGGCGCAGGAATTAGTCCGAAGCAGTGCCCAGGGAAATGCGCAGCAGAAAAAGGGCGGCCTAACTGAACTTAGTAGGAATCGTCAGACGAGTAGGCCCACCGGGGCCGCAGGCACAGCGAAGAGCTTGTGGCAAATCCCGATCGCGCTTCGTTCTTGCGAATAAGGAGAACGCACGCGTCAGTGTCTGCGAATAGTCGCTGCGGAAAAAGACCAGGCGGGAGGGCTGGGGCTTGTCGTGGACCCGAAATAAAGCGCGGAAATCGACACTGTGTCACCGGCAACTTCTGTGAAACTCGAGGTACCGTCGAAGTCTGTGGTGGTTCCCGGTCCAGTTGTAGTGATCTCCACTAGCGCGTTCGTGCTGAAACCGAAGTATGGCGGGAAACTGGTCGCGCTGAATTGCGGCGAGGTTGGGTTCACAACGTTGCCGGTTACGCGGCTGAACCGGAGCCCAACGCCGTTGGCGGTGGCGGTGGCGAAGGCACTGGTCCCATTCGCCGGGACAAAGCCAGCGAGGGAAATAGCAACGGTCTGTCCGGGTTGAATAGGGCTCACATCTGTCGAGCTACTAAAACTGTTCGTGGGAATGGTAAGGCCTTCGCTCACTACAAAAAATGGTTGCGGTGTGACGGCTCCTACGGTAACAAGATCTCCAGGATGGACTGAGCCATTCAGCGGGCTGTTGGACGAGGCGAAGCTGGCGTCGGTGACTACGATGTCAAAGACTTGGTTTATTGAACTTGGTAGCGTGTAAACCACGCCTTCGAGGGTGTCTTTCGAGGCAGCTGTGAACGGAACTGGGGAATAGTTTCGAACCGCGAGCGTGCCGTCAGCGTTCAGGATTGCGTCGACCGCCGCAAGCGCGCCGGAAGTCACGCAGGAAAAGTCTTGCGTGGAGCAGACCGGATCGTAGGTTGTCGACGAGTTCGCAGTGATGGATACGGCCCCACGGTAAGCGGTTTGCAGCGTGAAGCTTTGCGCCGAAGCAGAAACGTTGCTCACTACCCCGTAGAGATCGTCGATGTGGGCCAGTTGGCCGCTAGAAAGATCAGTTGTGCTGGACGGCGCCTGCAGTACGGTGGCGGTAAGAACGTTTGGGGCAGCCAGATTGGCTGCTGAAATGGTTTGGCCGCTAGCAGTGATCGCGTTCGCGATATTCACATCCAGGGCCAAGCCCACCTTCTCGCCACTGGTAACCGTGAGCGGGAATGCCCCGGAACTGGTGGTGGTGGCGGCGCCGGCCGAACCCGTCACTTGGCCTAGCGATCCGGAGGAGCAGCTGGCAACTCCCGAAGAAGGCTGTGTGCAGAACGTAAGCAATACATCCGAGAACGTTACGGCGAGACTGTTGTATGTCCCTGCGGGGATCGACACCGCAGCCGAGAGGAGCGCCGAATCGCTTTGCAAACGCGTGATTTCTGTAACGTAGCTGCTGCTGGTTCCGGAGACCAAGCCCACGCTGACCGCGCCACCCGAGGAAGGAGTCAGCGAAACACCCGTCACGGTGGCCCGGAATGTCAGAATTGAAAGACGAGCCGAAGGCAAGGGCGGAGTCGCACGGAGCGTAAGCGAAAGCGTGGCGTTACCCGGCGGCGGTGGCACAGTTTTCGGAGGGCCACTGCATGCACATAAGCCAAGGATTAAGGAAGACGAAAGCAAGCCGAATAGGATTCGATTCATCGACAATTCCGGAAGTCGGAGAAATTGTTGGTGCAATTCTCGAGGCGGCTCCCCCCAATTCACAGAAAGTTCAGAGCTTCCCTTGATGGTTGTCCCCATTTGTCCCGAATCGTCCGTGAATCGGCCTGATAATGGGATTCCGAACCCTTCAAAGAGTTTCAGCCTGCCGCTGCACTTCCAACGGCGGCACGTGCCGTGCCGGCGTCCTGGTGCGGAGCCTACCGGGGTGCTCGAAGAAGATGCTCACGCAGACGCTACGCGAGATGGAACGGGACAGGCTGATCGATCGGAAGGTCTATTCGATCGGAAGGTCTATCCGGTTGTCCCGCCGAGGGTCGAATACTCCCTGACGCCCATGGGCGAGCTCTTCATCGAGCCGATCGAGATGCTTTATGCGTGGGCGGCCAAGAACGACGACGCGTTGTCGAAGCTCAGGAGGAGGCGGAAGAAACACACGGCTTCGAGAGACAAAGCGAGGAAGGTTCAATAGTTGTGGCTGGCGAATTGTTATTTCGACCATGATTCCTCAGAATTCCCCGTGTTGCTACCATTCTTCAATGCGCCTTCTGGTGGTTCTTTTCATCCATTTCGTTGCTACCCTGGTCCGCCTACTCGGACCTGGCGGTGTCCGCTCTATCGTTGCTGAGTCACTTCTCTTAAAACACCAACTCCTGCTTCTGAATCGCTCCCGCCAACGATCGCCCCATCTACGCGCGTGGGACCGCATCCTTGCCGGCTGGATGGCACTGTTGGTGAGACCAACTCGCCTGCTCCGTTCCGCAATTGTACTGAAGCCTTCGACACTACTAACCCTTCACAAGGAAAGCTCGTGCAAGAGGCCGATGCGGTCCTCGTCGCTTTCGCCCATACTGAGAATCCCGCCGCAGCATACGGTGATGCCGGCCTTGCGCACGTGAGCGATGGTCTGCAGGCGGTCTTCGTAAACGCGCGTGGTAATGATGTTGCCGTAGAATTCGCGCGAAGTGTCGAGATTATGGTTATACGCGGTGAGCCCCGCGTCCTTCAGCCGCTCGGCCTGTGATTCGTTGAGCATGCCGAGTGTGCAGCACACTTCCATATCAAGCGCGGCGACGGCGCGCACCATGTCGAGCACGCGATCGAAATTCTCGCCGTCCAAAACCTGGCGCCACGCGGCCCCCATGCAGAAGCGTGTCGCGCCTTCATTTTTCGCGTGCTTGGCCGCTTCGCGAACGTCGGCCGTACTCAACAGCTCTTCGCGCACAACCCCCGTCTTGTAGTGCCCGCTCTGCGAACAGTAAGAGCAGTCCTCGGGACAGCCGCCGGTCTTTATCGAGAGTAGCCGACAGAGTTGGATTTCGTCGGGGTTGTGGAAAGCGCGGTGCGCGAGCTGTGCCCGGAATATCAGCTCGGGAAGAGGAAGATGATAAATGCGGTAAATTTCGTCGCGCTGCCAATCGTAGCGGATTTCCATCCTCAAGCGTCCTCGTTTCGAGGTTTCAAAGACATCAAACTCAGACCCCGCGAAGACGAGAAAACTGAAACAGGCTGGGCAAGCCCGCTCAAAGGAATCGACCCCGCACGTTGATTTGACTAAGTATTCGAAATAAAATTTCGGAGACGAGATGATCGCAAATCTTGCGCTCCTCGTTGACAGACACCTGGAGAAAACCTATGAAGGATTGTCGCCAGTTCTATATTGACGGGGCGTGGGTCCACCCAGCCGGAGTCGATGAATTCCCGGTCATCAACCCCGCCACCGAGGAGCGTATTGGGACAATCTCGCTTGGCACTGCGAGGGACGTCGACAACGCCGTCTCTGCCGCCAAGCGAGCTTTTGCGTCGTACTCGGAGACGGATCCAGACAGCCGTGTCGCGCTCCTACAAAGGATAATTGAAGTCTATCAGTCAAGGGTTGAGGACTTGGCACAAACCATATCGCGGGAGATGGGAGTTCCCATTTGGCTTTCCCGCGCAGCGCAGGCCCCGGTGGGACTACGGCACCTGTCCGAGATGGTGAACGTGCTGGGGAGCTTCAAGTTTGAAGAGCTTAAGGGTTCGACCCTCTTGCGAAGGGAGCCGATCGGCGTCTGCGGTCTTATCACACCGTGGAACTGGCCTATGAACCAGATTGTCTGCAAGGTAGCGCCGGCGCTTGCGGCCGGTTGCACCGTGGTCCTCAAGCCTAGCGAGATTGCGCCGCTCTCCGCTTACGTTTTCACAGAGATTCTTCATGAGGCAGGCGTCCCAGCAGGTGTCTTCAACATGGTGAACGGTGACGGACCTACGGTGGGCTCTGCGCTTGCGTCGCACCCGGACGTGGCCATGGTTTCCTTCACCGGGTCCATTCGAGCGGGTGTCGCCGTGGCTTCTGCAGCAGCCCCCACCGTGAAGCGGGTGACTCAGGAACTGGGTGGTAAATCCGCCAACATTATTCTGGATGACGCGGATCTGGAGAAAGCGGTTACGGAGGGCGTGCGTGGATGCTTTCTCAACACCGGCCAGTCGTGCGACGCGCCCACTCGCCTTCTCGTTCCACGCTCCAAGATGCCCCAGGCGGCTGCGGCCGCGAAGCAGGCCGCTGCGGCCACTAAAGTGGGCGACCCGTTTACCAAGGGCACCAGCATCGGTCCTCTCGCGAGCGCTGCGCAGTTCGAAAAAGTGCGGCGGCTCATCAAGAAAGGTCTTGAGGAGGGCGCGGAGTTGGTGGCTGGCGGCGTCGACCGCCCGGAGGGTATCAGCAAAGGATACTTCGTGAAGCCGACGGTCTTCGCCAGCGTACGCAGCGAGATGACGATTGCACGTGAGGAGATTTTCGGACCTGTTCTTTCGATTATTTCTTACGAGGACGAAGACGACGCTGTTCACATCGCAAACAACAGCCCCTCTATGGGTTATCGGGTTATGTGACGTCTGGAAGTATCGAGCGCGCACGCAGCGTTGCGAAGAGAATTCGCTCGGGTAACGTTCACGTCAACGGTGCTCCGTCCGATTTCAGCGGCTGTTTTGGCGGCTACAAGCAGTCTGGCAATGGTCGTGAATGGGGCGAGGCCGGATTACACGAGTTCCTTGAGTTGAAGGCCATCTTTGGGTACGCGGCGAGCTGAAAGAGCCAATTAGGGGCCCTGGGGAAGGAATCGACACGGCATCCGACAATGTAAGCTCTTCGCCTGCTAACGGTCGTTACTGTGTCGTCTCGAGCCCCACCGTGGCAACGAACCGCTGATCAGTGCCTGTCGGTTTTGGGCGTGCCCCAGTTCGTTTCACGCAAGCACCACATCTAGCCCAACCAATCGATTCTAAAGACCCTGCGAAACGGAGAATGGGTCTCGAAGGCTCAGCAGAGACAATGGCATCGAGGTGATGGCACTGTCGACTCGTGAAGTGCACAGAAGTCGGTTTGTCAATTGAATTGGCAGAAACTTTCTGACCACACAGTAGTCTCATTCGCAGGACACGTCGAGCAATGGATGGTAACAACCGAAATGAACGTTGAACCCAAATTCACTCAATTCAATCGCCAGTTGCTTCTTACTGCACATCCTTCCGCAAGGCTTCGTGCGCATCCGTAACTTCGGCTTTTTGGCCAACCGCACACGCGCCACACTCCTGCCTCTTTGCTTTCAGTTGTTGGGATCGGCACAAGAATCGCAAGCCGAACAACACGGTTCCGGCACCGAAGACTTCCCCGATTCTTGGCGCTGCCCTAAGTGCGGTGGACCGATGAAGGTCATCGAGCGACTCACCGCTGCCGAAATCCAACTTCGTTCTCCACCAAGGATCAGCGCTGCGGCATGAAACCACTCTCTCCAACTCGAAAACTTCGCGTCCATCGGTGCGCTCCGTACCGCTGTGCCTTGTCGCCCAATCGATCCCTTCTTCCAGCTTCTTCAACCACAGTCATTGCGACACTTTTTCGCCGTAGTCAATTTCGGCGCGCACCGTGTCATGTGTCGTGCCCTGCGGCACAGTCTTGGCACACCTCAATACTGCTCCTTCCCACAATTGAATTTGCATAGGGCCCGCGCCTCAGTAACTTGAAAGTTGTGAAAGCTCTCTTGGTGATTTAATTTTGCGGCAGCAACGTCTGGCCCGCAATACTCCGATGCAGAAATCCGGACAGATTGAAAAGCCTCAACCGATAGCCTCCATCCGCAGAACTGCAGCGACACGCGCCTTTAAGTCGGGGAGCAACTTCGCCGCAAACCACGGATGTCTCTTGAGCCAGAGGGCGTTTCTTGGTGAAGGGTGGGGTAGAACAATTCGACTTGGGAGCAATAGCTTAAAATCCTGTACACCTGCCGTGAGACTCCCATAAGAATTCCCCAGGTATCGATCAAAGGCGTAGTGCCCGAGATAAACCGTCAGTTTTACGGATCGAAGAGATTGAAAGAGCTTCTCATGCCAAAGCGGTGCACATTCCGGTCGTGGAGCCAAATCACCCTGTTTCCCCTTGCCAGGATAACAAAAGCCGATAGGAACGATCGCGATGCACTTCACGTCGTAGAAGTCTTCTCTAGAAATATCAAGCCATTCCCGCAGACGGTCCCCACTTCGGTCAGACCAAGGGACTCCGGACTCATGCGCGGCCCGGCCGGGTGCTTGACCAATAAGGAGAATCCGGGAATCCGAGCTTGCCGCCAGCAAGGGCCTGGGGCCGAGTGGGAGATGAGGCGAGCAAGCCTGACAAGCGCGAATATCCTGCAAGATAGAGAATAGCGCTTTATTTGTGTGCTTCTTTCTCTGCTTCATGGCGTTGGATAAGTATTCCAGAACATCGATCAAATCCCTGAAAGTTAGAGAATCTTCCTGACAGCCGATTGTCCAAGTTTGACCCGGGACCGTTGGGCAAGGTCGCCGTTTTGTCAAACGACGGCATTGCCCGGAGGAACGGCCTTTACCAAGACAGACTCCTCGAACTTATGCTGCTCTGTTGATGGCGACCCGAGGAAAATCGACCTCAGTCTTCACCGCGTTATTGAAGTAATTCGTGAAAATGTTCAGGCCGACATTGGTGATGATTTCCGCGATCTCACCATCGGAGTATCCTGCTTTCCGAACGTCTTCAATTGCACTGGCATCCAGGTGTCCTCGATGCGCTGCGACGTCACGTGCAAATCGCAGAGCAGCGTCGATCTTGGCGTCGCCGGAGTTGAACTGACGGCTCGCCAAAATCTGCTCTTCCTTGAAGCCCACCATCTTGCCAATGGCAGTGTGCGCGGATAGACAGTATTCGCAGCCATTCTCTTCAGCAACCACGACGGAAATCAGCTCACGGAGCTTCGGACTCAGCAACCCGTGGCTAAGCTTCTCATTGAAGGTAAGATATGCCTCGAGGGCAGCTGGAGAATTGGCCAGCACGCGCATCAGGTTGGGTACCATCTTGATCTGCGCCTGAACGGAATCCAGCAACTCTGTCGCCTTGCCGACGGCTTTTTGAGGATCTACGGTGGTTAAACGCGACATCTGAGTCTCCTTTTGCGGGTGAAGTGTGTAACAATCTAATTAGAGTTAGACTGTTGCCCATGAGATTCTCGGAACCAATGAAAGTTACGGCGAAATCCGACAAATTCCTTTGGCTCGGAAACAGCCTCGTGCTGAACCTCGTGAATACCCAACTCCTCCATGAGGGCCAAATCGAGGAACTGCTCCAAACTCCACGCGATCTGCTGCAATGGCTTGCTGACTCCGGCCTGGCAAAGGATGGAACCACCCGTCGCGCCAAAGATCTCGACAGGAAAGAGTTGGAGAAGGCACTGGCATCGGTCCGCGACTACCGCTCGCAAATCAGGAATAGCCTGAGGGCGGTCGGATTCAAGAAGCCGATCTCGGCAGCCTTGCTCAGAGTTACGAACGATCTCTTGGCCTTCCCGTCGACAATAAGCCGTCTGGAAAAGCATAACCACGGAAGGACGACACTCACTTTCGAGTGGCGGTTTGCCTCCAGTGACGATGTGCTTCGTCCGATCGCAGATTCTCTCGCTCAACTGCTGGCAACCGGCGAAATGCGCAGGATACGCAGATGCAAGAATCCCAACTGTATTCTGTACTTCTACGACGTGTCTCGAAGCAGCACTCGCGCCTGGTGCAGCCTAGACATCTGTGGCAACAAGATACGCGCGGCGGCATTTCGCGAGAGACACTCCAAGAACTAATTTCGTCCGCATGGGCCGCAGGCAGAAGACAGGCTTTCCAGACCACCTTGGTGTCGATCGGCGTATCATCGGTATGCCAGCGGTTGCCTGGAAACAACCATTCACTTGGCTTGCGCTGTAATCCGCGCCAGTGCTCGCGCAGTGCCTCGAGCAGTTTTGGGCTGAGCATCACATCCCGGTCTTATGTGCGTCCCTTGCCGCCCTGGACGTGGATCACCATGCGGTTGCTATCGATGTCGCTGACTTTCAGGTGTGTCAATTCAGCGCGTCGTACTCCGGTGGCGTAGAGCGTCATCAGCAGAGTGCGATGGAAGGAAGTGCTGGCCGCCTGAATGAATTGCGCAACTTCTTCTTGGCTGAGGATCGCTGGCAGGCGATGAGGCCCCTTTCGGATAGGGAGTCTCGGCAATGCTCCAACCTTTTTTGAGCGTCTTACAGTAAAAGAACCGCAAGGCTGCCAGACGGACCGCGACGCTACCCGCTGACAACTTGCGCTTCTCAAATAGTTCTGCCTGGTATTCGCGAATGTGTCGAGGGCCTAAGCGATCCGGGGAGCAGTTGAAGTGTCGAGCAAAATCCTCGACTGCGCGGATGTAGGAACGTGTGGTATGTTGAGCGTAATTACGACGCCGGAGTTCTTCCAGCATCATTTTTCTGAGATGGGTCACGGGGACACCTCCTGTGACCCACACTTACATCAAGCCGTCGAACAACCAACGCTCCATCACCTCACGCGAAGCGTCCGCCGCCGGTCGGCTACGTCCTAACGCGCTTGTGTCGACGAACGCGTAGTTCTTAGTTGGTCGGCTCTACGGAAGTGATCCCGAATTGGCAATCTGGCAAACTGACCAATGCGCGGCTAAGTCGGCTCCGTCCTGGAGGTATTGCCCATCATTGATAGTCATGATGAAAGCGTAGTACAGACGTAGTACCAGTTGTGGCGAATGGCGGCAAAAAGCGAATAAAGGGTGAATGAAAACTGAGGAAGTGACGCTCCGGATTTCACTGCAATTCACTAGCTTTCTTCGGTTTAGCTTAGCTCCGGCGAACAGTGGTTAAAATACGCTGCTGGCTGTTAACCGAAGGGTTGTGGGTCTAGCGGCTTTCGAATCGATTCCCCAAAGTTCTCGCGAGCATTCCTTGATGGCTTGTCCCGACTTGTCCATCAGAGAGCGGCCCGAAAACCAATAAGTGACGCCAGGACAGCGACTTATGTGATTTTATCCCTTGGTTCGGGACCAGGAGTCGAAGGTTCAAATCCTTTCGCCCCGACCACTAAAACCCATGTCCGGCCCGGACACACGGGTGACACACTGTACCTAAGACATAGGTAACACTTTTGGACCGAATGGATTTTCGAGCGGTTCGAGCACCCGAGTATCCAGATCGAAGTAGCCCAAATCATAATCCATAAAACTAACCAGCCAAATGTCGTCGTGCACTTCCTTGATGCCGACGGTCTGCCCGGCAAAAACCTGACTGAAATTGATTTTCTTCTTGCCCAGACCGATACGTTCGCAACGGGTGACCACGATGGTTTTATGGCGGGGATAGTCGATGTCTGGCAATCCACTGTAGAGACGCGGGGAAGGTTGGTAGATCCCTGCCGGACATTTCCTGTCCAGAGCTTCGTTGTGGAGACTGATGGTCAGGCAGAGGAACAAGGCCGAGGCCAAAGCGCGTTCCGGGCTTTTTGGGCGTGTTCCCACGCAGGCGGTTGGATCGTTCGCACATTGCGGTCTCTGTATTTGCACGGCGACTATTGCGGCGGTGGGTGACACGCATTTATTTCCCGGACGAAGCGAGCAACGCCGAAGACTTCGCGCTCAAATTAGTTGAGGCGGGGCGCCGGCATACGCTCATCGCGAAAAAATTAAGCGATGGCCGGCTGGAACGGAACGTGGTGTTGCAGGGTATAGACGAAACCGTTTTCTTCGACTGCTGAATGGTATTCGTTGAGCCGCAAACTTCTCATGAGCGATGAGAAAACAAAAATAGACTTTCCATTGTAACACTCAGAGAATCATATAAGTCTGAATCGGATTCGAGGTTTTACGGTTGTTTCTGTGGTTCCGATGGCGGAACTTGAGGATGTCCGGGCGGCAGATTAGCGTTTGAGTTGAGACTATTGGCCGGAATCATATCTCGAAAATTCGGCAAAGCACCGGGCGCCTTTACCTGGGGTTGCATGTGCGGATTGGAGCCTGGATCGGGATGATCGATTGCGCCGCCAGCCGCGAGGGTTTTCACTACGAACCATTGGCCGTCCCGTTTCTCCATCGAATAGGACACGCGCATGCCCGCGCCAGGAGGTGCGCCGGTTTTGGGCAGATACTCGACCTGTGCCTGAGCGGTGTTTCCATTTATGGCCACGTTGGTAACATTCATGTCCATGGCGCTAAGATTTATAGTCTTGAGTGACACCAGATGCTGACGAATTCCGTCGCGGATAAGGTCGCTCTGGGTGGTTGTCTTGTGGCAAGCCGCCATGGAAATTACAATGCAGAGCAAACTTAAAAGTGGTCGTTTCATCACTACCGGCAACATGAAAGTCGAGCGCGCCGTTCATGCTAATACAAATCGGTGGGCACGCGGGATCTGGCGCCGGATCGGAGTTGTGGAATTTGGCGATGAGGCGCTGAAATTTTCTTCGACGCAAGTGGTGCTGGACTGAACTTGTTGATAGTCTGAAGCCAGACATCGTGGTACTTGATCTCCATATGCCCGATGGAAAGAACTATTTACCGGAAAGTGTGAGGCTGCAAATGCTCGAACATGGGGTTGCATCCTAGCCATATCCATCTGGAATGATTCCGAAGCTAGGGCACCAGGAACAGTTTGGTGCGAAAGCTTTGATAGACAAAACACGGATTTTTTCCGATTTGATTCCCGCGATCAAGCTGTTCTGTCAAAAAGCGTGAAGGCGTGACACTTGAATTGCGCACTGGCCCGAACTTCTACAGCTCTGTCAGATAGTTTGCTGGAGGGCGAGGGGATGGCGGCGCTGTGTCGAGAGGTTTCTACCCGAAGCTTCGCGGCGAACGAGGGAAAGACGGTTGCCCGTTCTGTGGTCAACAACTGCATAGCTGCCTGAGTCATTCTGAGAAAGGCACTCAAGCGAAGGTCGCGAGCTGCCTAGAAATTCAATTCCTGCCTGTATTGCCGTCATTAGGACTAAGCACACTTAGCCTTCCTGACGGCGCTGCTCCGTTTTTCAAACACGAAAGAGAATTCGCAGAATACATCGGTGCTTCGTAGTTTATCCGACCTTCAAATTATTGTGGCAAATGGATACGCGTATTTGATATAAGCGTCACCGTTCCCCGGAGACTTCCACACCCAATGGCAATCAGAGTGTTAATTGCAGACGATAGCGACGTAATGCGTGCCGCAATCACTAGAACGCTCCAAGCCGACCCTGCTCTTGAAGTCGTTGGTGAAGCAGCCAGTTTCGCGGAGACCCTGAAACAGGCGAGCACGCTGAACCCTGACATCGTTTTGCTGGACTTGCATATGCCAGATGAACACCGTTATTCGCCAGAAATTGTGAAGGGGCCGCTGCTCGGAAACAGTGGATGTATTCTGGCTATATCTGTGTGGAACGATGAGGACGCTAAGGCGTTGGCGAAGAATATCGGAGCGGTGGCGTTGTTGGACAAAGCCCATTTGTTCTCTAACTTGATTTCTTCAATTAAAATGTACTGCATGAAAGACTGACGCGGATTCGTCCAAGCGTTCATCAGGTGGATCAGTTCGATGTCGCCATCTGCCTGTTTCTGGTTGCCCTGGAATGGAACTACACGGCGTATCATCATGCCGATTCAATTTCGCGAACAGACTGCGGAAGATGAAAACAAATATCCTCACACTCGTTGTCGCTCTGGTGGGACTTAGCCTCCTGGGAATCCATTACAGCAGCTTGCCATGGACTGCCATGCGAGTTGCAGGTGTTGTGATTGGTCTGCCATCGCTGGCGCTTCTGGTGCTTGCTCGAATCCAACTGGTAGCTCTTTCTCTGTCCGCGCAAAAGCTCAGAGCCTGGTAACCCACGGACTCTATTCTCGAATTCGCAACCCCATCTATCTTTTCGGATGTTTGGTGGTTGTGGAGGTCCTTCTGTATATCAATAAGCCACGCGCCTTGTGGCTTCTCGTTGGGCTCATTCCATTGCAGATTTATCGAGCGCGCCAGGAAGAAAAAGTACTGGGGACAAAATTTGGCGCCGAGTATCAGCAATATAAATCATGCACCTGGTTCTGAAAAACTGGCCGAATTGTTGTGTTGAGTTTGATTTAGCCGTGCCGCCCGACAAATGCTACGGTGCCACCCAAATGACGAAGGTCAACTTGTCGCCTTTATAGTCTCCCGTGATCTGCCAGCAGCCGACTGTCGGTATGAAAATGCCGGACATCATGGACGCGTGATCGCCCAGCCCGGCAGCGTTGACATGGTCGTCTGTTGCAAGCGGTGGAGCTGAGGAGTCCAGCCGCCTACCGGTGATCCGCAGCGGGGGCTGGTGCTCTGTGCGCCAGTCGTAGCCCTGCCGCCACCATTGGATCTTCTGCCTGAACGCGGTGTCGCCTGGTTGGTAATGCGACAAAGACTTCCATGTTCCGTCGGTGGGTAGTTGAATCCACAATTTTTCGCTGCCGAACCAGAAGCCATCGGTGCCGGTCTGGCTCGGATATGGCGACGGCGGCACAAAAGGTTTTCGGGGAGGCTGTGTAACCGGACAACTCTGAGGTGCAGTCCCGGCAACGGTAGTGGTGGATTGCGAACTTAGTGCAGCGGAAGGTTGTGCGTGATCATGTCCAACAACTGGCTTGGTGTTAATGCCTACGAAAAATGTCGTCAATAAGAGGACGGAGGATATTTGGAAAGCGAGCATCTGCGGCCTCTTAGCGCGAATTATATATCTGATTCATGACAGCCAGCGATAAGTCCGGCGTAATCGGGTAACGAAGCGGCTTATCGTGGTAAGCCGTGGCAATCATCCTTACTTCCTTACTACTGATATAAAAACTGGAAAACGTTCCGTCAGCTCCCCACGTTCCCAGGGGCTAAACACCCCCTAACTGGAACTGACACCGGATCGCTGTAGCGTCAACGCGCTCGATTAGCAGGCGGAAGTGGGTACCATTCTATAACCGCCTGGACGGTTGCCGCATGGAGAACAGCGCCAATCCGAGGTAGCATGTGCCAATGGAAAAGCTGAAAGCGTCACTACGCAAACTGACACAGCATCCGTATTTCGTCCCCGGTTGCCTGCTGACAGGCGTGGTGTTGCGACTTCTTTGGGTATGGCTCGTTAGAGCCGATCAAGTGAGCGATTTCGTGTGGTACAAGGAGCGCGGCGTAAGCATAGCAAACGGCGCGGGGTATGCCGTGGACGGCCGCCCGACAGCTTATTGGCCAGTTGGGTACCCGGGATTTCTGGGCGTGCTTTTTTCGATATTTGGTCCCTCCGTGTTGCTTGCGAAGCTGGTCAACCTCGTGCTGTACATGGGCATAATTGCCTTGACGTATTCCTTTACCAAAGAAATATTTCACTCCGAATATTCAGGCCGAATCGCGCTGGCCATCCTGTGCTTTTATCCCAACCACATTGCCTACACGTCATTGCTCGCCACGGAAATTTTCGTGGTATTTCTGGTGATGTTGGGCGGGCTGCTGCTCATGCGCGCCGCGGGGCGCATAGGACTATTGATTCCCGCAGGTCTTTGCTGGGGAGTGGCCACGCTGACGAAGCCGCAACTCATTTTTCTTCCACTGCTTTTTTTGGCGATCTTTTCCAAGAATATTAAAGCTTTGTTGCAGTCAGCGATCATCGTATTCCTGGTTATCGCGGCGTGCCTGGCGCCCTGGGTGATCCGCAATGACCGGGTGATGGGAAAACCGCTGCTATCCACGAATGGCGGGATCGTGCTGATGCAAGCCAACAATCCTTATGCCACCGGAAAACATATCTGGGACGAAAATGTAGACTCGCTGTTGGGCGACTTGCGGTCTAAGGGCGAAGAGATGTTCGATGGGAAAGAAGTAGCCCGGGAAGCGAGGGCCAGACAAGTCGGGATCAACTACATCGAGCAACATCCGCTGCGTGTTCTTTCGTTGTGGCCGAAGAAGCTTTTCTATTTATACCGCTCGGACGTCGATGGTTTTTACTACACCATGGGCATGATTCCCGGTTTATCCAGGACCATGCATTTGTTGTACGTGGCATTGAGGGTCTGGGCGGAGCTTTATTATTTTTTCGTGCTGGGTTTGGCCTTATTTTGCTGGAGGGTGGTGCGCAATGGAGGCAGGTCTTATCGGCTGGGAGTTTATGTGATCCTCTATTTCACCGCGATCTGCCTGGTGTTCTTTGGAAATGCCCGCTATCACTTCCCGGTGATCCCATGGGTGGCCATGTATGCGGGCGTAAGTGGTGCGTTGCTGCTGGGATTGTGGCCGGAATCTGAATCAGGTCACAGCACCGGTCATGAGAACGCACGCTGAGATGAGGGGACAGAAAGCTCGCCTTTACGTCGGACTGAATCGCTGGATTGAGTCCCTTTGCAGTTAATGGACCGTCGGGCCTTGGACCACAGTTGCTCTAATTCTCGTCTTTGTTCCGCCGTTCATTGGCAAGTCGCTTGTTGGCAATATAGCGTTGCGTCGCCAACAACAGCATCCCTACCACAATAATGACTCCGAAGACCGCGATTATAGTCACGTGGTGTACCTCTAAGAGCCAGAACCATACCGGCTTTCCAGTCACAGTCGATACAGTTTTGTCAGTACCACAGGGACGGGAGGCGTGGGGACAGGGAAATGTCCCGTCTGTCTATCAGAGCTCTTGCCCCCAAGCTTTCGGCACGTCTGTGTGCGTCGTCATCGTTCCAAAAGGGAAATTGCCAGGATGCAACTCGCGTTGTGCAACAAATGTAATTTTATTGCCTCGTGGGTGAAGGCGTCCTCGTCGGCCATCATCAGATCCAGAATTACAACGTCCGGCTTGAGTGCGCCGGTCAGTTCCAACGTTTGTGCGTAATTGATGGACTCGCCCACTACCTCGACGGATTCTCTTTAAGAATTCTTACAACTAAGGAACGCACTACTTCATTGTCATCGGCAATCAGGACTCGCAGAGGCATGAGCGGGGTAGTTATAACATACTGAAGGAAATTGTACGTAGAACGTAGGAAGCCGATAGAGCACGGCGATGGTGATAAAAAAGCGCGGAACCACTACGCGAGTAAGATTTTGCGAGTCATTCAGCCAAACCGACCCGCTTCAGTAAGTTCTTGGAAGCGCGGACCGCTTCGCAGCGGATCGTAGATAGGCTCAACCTTCAGGTCAGTTAGAACATTGGGCTGATGCGAGGCTGCCCACTCCAGCCAGGTCAGCCCCTGGTCGTAGTCTCCTACTCCCATGTAGGCTTGCACCAAATACTCGGCATCCACCTGTCGCTGGCGATTGACCTTTAATATTTGTTCCAGGGCTTCCAATGCCAGCCGGCTCTCTCAATCTGTAGCGGCTTTTCCATGCCGGCCAAGGCCTTCGCGTACATTCCTTTTTGTATGTAAGCGGCATACATGATGCCTGCGCGCGGGAATCGGGTCCAGGTCCAGCACGTAGCAAACTCTTCGATGGCGCCGATCCTATTGACGCGAGAAGCACAGAATCGCGCCGTTGTCGGTGGCAATAATAAATAGAGTGGATCAAGCTTAACGTCGCCAGCTCGCTTTCCCGAAGCGCCTCATCGAAATGGCCTCGCCACATTGTATTTCTTCGGTGACGTTCACGGTGATTCTCCACGCCGGATAGCATTAAGGTCCATGTGACGCAGTTCCTGGGCGCCGGCAAAATAAAAATAATGGTGAAGCGAATTCCTTGCTCGCCAAAGTAACGCTGCCGCCAACGCGGCCGCGGGTAACTGCGCGCGGCAAATAATATCTACCGGGCCTTCATCAAACGAACTGAACGCACAATCAGGAAGGGTGTCGATGCCGCCGCGGCGGCCATCATGATTGCGGACGCGCCGGTATTTGATAGCGCATTGTCCGTGATGCAAGGCGTGAACCGCGATGGCGGTGTAAAACGCAGCACAACTGTGTGGTGCTACGAGTACAGCGAAACAGCTTGGATTGCGATTTGCCGCAGAAAAAAAGGAGAGCAAAAGGGTTCTCAAGAAACCCTCTGCCCCCGTTCATTGCACGTTAACGCCCGATACGCAATCACGTCCGAGTTAGTCGTCAGAATGCTCCTGATGGAGGCGCAGGCTGCTGGGCTTACGCGCAGTTCGCTGGCCTCATCCACGAAGAGCTTCGCCCGATTATGATTGTTCGGCCTGAGTCTTTCCGTCGATTGTGAGCCCGTTGAACTCCGCTTGCGCAAGCAACTGTGTAATTGCCAGCCAAAGCGTCGCGACGAGTCGTTCCAGGACGCGATGCGATTTTCAAGTTTGGTGCAAATTTGCGCCTGGGGAGGTGCTTTCAATGGCGGAACTCAGAAACGGTCAGCGTGCTCTTCGCGGGCAGCCCGAAGGGTGCATTGATTTGTTTGTAGATCCGGCGAGTTCTCGCAGGTTGTGGGAATGACTGTGCGAGTGGTGGGAGAAACCGCCTGGGATCGACCATTTCCAGTATCACCCGGCCATGTCATGTTGATAATCGTCTTTGAGTCAGCAGATACGATCAGTCGTTGGGCGAACATCAGATGGTCAGTGAAGAACTCATCGGGGTCCGTCACGCCAAGGCGTTGCACGCCTGGGCCAACCATGCCAATGAAGGTGCGGGCGATTTCGGGCTGAATGTCTCCGTGATTCCACGCGAAACCGGTACCCACAATCGCGCTGGGATTGCCGGTGGTCTCGAAGAAGAAATTCGGATCGCCGAAAAAAGGTGAACGTTGGGTCGCGATTCGGGTCCGATGCGGAACTCATATGCAGGAAGCTTCGGACCCACCTTATCGACAATCGCTCCTTGGAGAC
>CAVPKZ010000069.1:0-26796 GCA_963705755.1 uncultured Acidobacteriota bacterium
GGGCACACTTAACGATCGCTCTTGGTTACAAACTTTCCGGAAGCATTACTTCGGCCTTGGCCAAGTATGCTGGCGATATCCATACTGTGGATCAAGCTCGCATGGTAGAGGCCTTGGAGGAAGAGAAATGGATGGCCATAGACCTCGATGATCCGGAGGTGTTCCGCTCCATTGCGGTTGCTTCGGGAGTAGACACCGTCGTACCCGGAAACTTCAAATCGAATGGAAAATTTATCGAGTTGTTACTCAAAGTTGTCGACCTTTCGACAAAAAAGAAAATAAACGAGCTAAAGGCGAGTATTCCGGTGCCTCAAGGGATGGACGCGCTCAACGCACCTGTACGAGATGCCTGTCACTGGTGTTTATCTAACTGGTTCTGGTGGCGTGACCGTTCCCGGCTGTATGTATTGCCCAGAGCCCGACTTCTCCTCCGAGGCGCGCCAAAAAAGATCCGGAAAGCGCAGGACGTTTTTCGCATCACAGTGGGTCCTGATGGACGGATAGCTGAATTACGGCTATTAAAACCGGCGGGATATGGTCTCGATGAAAATTCCGCCGCAGCAGTGAAACGCTGGCAACTGTTTCCCGCGGTTTGCCTGACGGCACCGCTGTACCATCCCGAATAAATGTCGAAGTAACCTATGACCACAACTAAATCACTTGGATTTCAACAGCGTCACAGCCACATCTAGCTCCCCCAATTCCAAGACGGCGATTGCCGGGCGATGGGTTGGCAGGCTATGATTGTTGGTTACGGAGGAGTGACTTAGTGTTGACTATTCGTTTGGCAAGGATTGGCAAGAAGAAGCCGTTTTACCGCGTGGTGGTGATTCAAAGAACCCGCCCGCGCAACGGCCGGGTGAAGGAATTGGTGGGCACCTACGACCCATTGAAGAAGCCCGCGGAGATTAAGCTGGATTCGGAGCGCATCAAGTATTGGTTGGGAGTCGGCGCGCAACCTAGCGACACAGTGCGGAGTTTTCTGAAGCTGCAAAAAATTGCGTAGTTGATTTTTTGTGCGCGGCCGAGCTTCGGGAATTTTTGATCGCCGCGCGGATTGCCAGCTGGTGGTTCAGCTGGAAGACACATCGACACTTGGCAGCCCGCCACTCAGTCCCCCTAGTGACGGAAGTACTCAGGAGAGCACATGAAGGAACTGGTAGAGACCATCGCCAGGGCCCTCGTGGACCGTCCCGAAGAGGTGCAGGTGCGGACGGTCGGGGGAGCGCAGGTTACCGTGCTGGAGTTACGGGTCCACGCCGAGGACTTGGGCAAAGTGATCGGACGGCAGGGGCGCACGGCCAAGGCCATACGCACAGTGCTGAGCGCGGCGGAAACGAAGACGCGCAAGCGGTTCACGCTGGAAATATTGGAAGATTGAGCGGCGAGAATCAGCCATGGCCCGGGTGGATTGTGGTGGCGCGAGTTTTGCGGCCGCGCGGGAATAAAGGCGAAGTCGCGGTGGAGCTGCTCACGGATTTCCCCGAGCGGCTGACAGAGTTACAGGAAGTTTTTCTTGGGCACGTGCAAGGCGAATCGTCCGCGGCAAAATTCGTGGGCGCGTTTGGCGCGAGCGAACCAACTCCCATAGGCGTAAAATCCTGCTGGCTTAGCCAGAATCATCGGGGGCAAGGTGTGTTCCATTTTGCGGGCGTTGCTTCCATCAATGAGGCGGAGAAATTTCGTGGGTTGGATGTGCTGCTGCCGTTTGAGCAGCGCGTGAGTTTACCGGCGGGGCAATATTTTGTGGCGGATTTGATTGGCTGCGCGGTATTTGAAGCCGCCTGCGGAACGCCGGCGGTGGCTTCTTCGCCATGTTCGATGGCCACGGCCCCGCAATTATTGGGTACGGTGCGGATGTGCAGTTTCCCGGTGAGGGCGGAGCGCGCGTGGGACGCCGCTGCTGGAAGTGGACACGGGACAGGGGGAACTGCTGATTCCGCTGGCTGAGGATATTTGTAAGCGGATTGATGCCGCCGCGCGGCGCATTGAGGTCACGCTGCCGGAAGGTTTGCGCGATTTGAATTCCGAGTAATACTTTCACCCTGATGCGTTTTGACCTGGTCACTATTTTTCCGGATTTTTTTGCGGGGCCGCTGGATCACGGGATTTTGCGGCGCGCGAGAGAGACCGGAATTATTGAGGTGAACGTGCAGGATTTGCGGGCGTTCACCAAGGACGGCATCGCTCTGTGGATGACCGGCCGTTTGGCGGGGGCGAAGGCATGGTGCTGAAAACCGGAGCCCCTGTTTGAGGCTGTGGAGCATTTGTTGGGGGCGCCGGTTGGCGACGCGACTGATAAGCGCGAGCTTCCTGTGGGAACTGCGATTGTGCTGCTGTCGGCTTCGGGAAAACGATTTGATCAGGCAACCGCGAGACGTTTTGCGAGGTTCTCGCGGATGATTTTGATTTGCGGGCGGTATGAAGGCGTAGATGAACGCGTCGCGGAGCATCTGGCGACCGAGGAAATTTCCATCGGCGATTTTGTATTGAGCGGCGGTGAGTTGCCGGCGATGTTGATTGTGGATGCTGTGACGCGCTTGTTGCCGGGATCGCTGGGGAATGAGGCGTCGTCGCAGAACGAATCCTTTAGCGCGAGCTTGCCTAAGGATGAGAACTCAAAACCTACATCTGCGCGCACGACTGAATCGTCAACGCTGCTGGATTATCCGCATTACACGCGGCCTTCGGAAGATCGCGGATGGAAAGTGCCTGATGTGCTGATCGGCCGGAAATCACGCAGAAGTTGCTGCGTGGCGCCGCGCTGCGGCTATCGAAAAGACTCAGGAAAACCGACCCGATCTGAAGGGAACGAACAACCTATAAATTTGGCGCGGTGCTTCATCGTCTGTCCACGCCATTGAGAAAATTCTGCAGAGCCGCGCGATATTTCTCTGGAGCGATGACCGACGCTTCTTCGTGGCAGCGACGGTTGATCTCCAAAAGGTCTTTGGAGGGTTGCTGGCCGCATAAACTTCCTGTCCCAGAGTGAATGGCAAAACGGGATCTTCACGGCAATGAACGATGAAAATCGGCGCGTGGATTTCCTGCACTCTGGTTTGCGTATCGAATTGGCTGCGCACCAAGAAAGAGAGACCCGGCAGGAACCGGAAAATCATTTTGGCGATCCGGGAGGCAGAAGGAAATGGCGCTTCGAGGATTGTGGCGCCGACTTGACATTGCACGGCCAGGTTAGACGCTACGGCGGTTCCTAGTGACTGGCCGAATGAAATGATCGTTTTTGGATCGATGTGTTTCTCATTTATCAGATAGTCGTACGCTGAGCTGGCGTCGCGATAAAGGCCGCGTTCACTCGGTTTCCCTTCACTGTGCCCCTAACCACGATATTCGAGTGCAAGGACATTTCCGGGCGCGTCGCGTAGAAATTCATAGATTTGGGCGCGGTCGGCGATGTTTCCCGCGTTTCTGTGAAAAGCCAGAAACGTGAATTTGGCTTTTTCATTCGGAATCCACCAGGCATGGAGCTTGGTGCCGTCGGAGGAAGTTAGCCAAGTGCCCTGAACAGCGAGATTGCGCGGATGCCAATCGCCAGCCAAGCGGCCGGGATAATCAGGAAAGAAAACAAACGCGCTTCGAAAATGCGCACCAGGACCAGCACCAGGACGTAGCCGATAAAGATTGAGAGCAACAGGCGCAACATTCGTTTGCGAGGGACAGCGGTCACCGCAGAAGAGCCTCTCATGCAGCCGCACTTCCGAAAATTATCTCGAAAAGAAATCACATTGTTCGACGAAGGGGTGATATAGTTCGCGGATTATAATGCATCCCTTTTCTGTAAAGATTTTCCCCAACCACTTACAACACGACGGAGTTGATGCGATTAGGCTCGTTTTGCATTGATCTGAACCAGCAACTACTACATTTTTACTACACTCATCGTGGTTGAAGTCCTGGCAAATCGAGCCTGGTTTCGGAAGAAACGCACCTATCCGAAATGTGGGTCAAATCCTGGGACATGTCTGCGGAAGCGATGTGTGAGCACCGCCCTAGCGCACGGAAACGGCGTTTTGCCGGACAAGCCGTCTATAGCAGTTGTTCGTGGGTTGTTGCTAATCGGGGAGAATAAATATGAGAGCGCTAATTCCTCAGTGCTAGGGTTATGTTTTGCGATCGGTAATGGTGCGCCCCCAGCGGAGACGCGAGATACGACCACGGCGCAGCAGCCCGTGGTGGCGATATCGCCGAATATAGTGGGAATTAGTGGGAATCTTGATTTCTCTATCTTCACCCACCATCTTAAAAAACAACGCCGCCTGCACAGCTGCTGAGACGCCAAGGCGATTTAGCTGGATGCCTTTTATAGTCGCAGCGATGTTTCCAAGTGCCGGGAACGCCAGATAAAAAATGTCACGGATGTTGGTCACGCAATTCCCTTACTTTTATAGCGGAAATCGTCGGGACCACAAAGGAGAGCGCGACTTCCACTTTCTGTGGGAATGACGGTAGGACGGAGCGAGGGCGGCGTCAAGATGTGACCCGGCTGGTCTCGCGCAGATCACCGTCACAAGCGCATAATTACATTTCCCGTGTAAGAAAATGGCCACTTGTGGCCGCTATTGAAACACTGCCAACTCCTGCTACAATTTGCGCCGAAAAACTCAATGAATGGAGGTTCCGCCAACGATCCTGGACGTCAAACCTCCCGAATTACCCAGCTAACTCTAGCATAGATCCGAACAACATTAATCGGTCGCTGAGGTGAGAAATGCATGCTTGCCTTAAGGCCCGGTCGTGAATGAGAAATTATATTTTCGGCTCGAAATCGGTTCTCTACCGACGTCGGCCGGGTCCGGAAAAATAATGAAGATGCCTGCCGGGTTTATCCCCTCTAAATTTGTTTATTATTTCAGACGGTATGGGAGGTCAATGACACGGAGAAACAGCCAGCGCGATAGCCGCCGATACCATCACGGCAGAATGTTCAAAGACTTCAGCGTCAGATGAGGCCTCGACTGACGATGATGTTCAAAGCCGGGATTACTCCGAAAAGACGAAGCGCCTGGCTTACGCTGTTCGACTCGCCAATCGCGACATCTATCGGGCAGCGCTCAACGACTTGCAGTTTCGTGGTATGGGCGCCACCGTGGTTGCTGCTTGGCTGGAAGGTTCTTCTTTGAGCCTGGTGCATGTGGGCGACAGCCGCGCTTATTTGTTTCGTGGAGGAGTACTGCAGGGTCTTACCGCAGATCATACCCTGGTCGCCGAGCAAGTGAGACGCGGCCTCCTCGCGCCAGAACAAGCCCATCAGAGCAAGATACGAACGTGCTGACCCGAGCTTTAGGAGTTCAAGAACAAGCGGCATTGGACGCCGCTGAATACTCACTCCTCGATCAGGACGTCGTATTGCTTTGTAGCGATGGATTGACACGTATGGTTACTGATGCGGAGCTCACCAAGGCTCTTCTGGAGGCTGCTGATGCTCAGACCATCGCAGACCATCTTGTCTTGCTCGCAAACTCGCATGGCGGGGAAGATAACGTAAGCGTGATTGTAGTGCGCTTAAAGAGTTGACCTGAAAGGTCTGAAAGGGCTACCGTTTTACGCCAGATTTTCACTGGAGCAAGCTTCCGCGAACCACTAAAAGCTATAGGATGCGCCAACGAGTGGTACAACCGTAGAGCGCAGACCGCCATCGTCTAATTTGATCAGAACGTTGCCTGTGATGACTAAATGGCCAAAGGGCCGGTACTTCAAGCCGACAGAGGCATTTGTAATGTTGTAATCGGCGTTGGGACGAACGGCGATGTCCGGATGGGTAGTTCCGGGTGTCAGGGTGGTGCAGACGATATCGCTGCACTTTCCTAAATCTGTATAGGGGGTCGAAAACAATTGTGGGACGCCAAATAAACGTTGCCCAGACGCCAGACGAGGCCGTCAGGCGCTTCACGATAGCAACGTCCGCTCCGACGATATATACGAACCGGTCTGGTAAACCGCCTTTAGTTGTCGGGGTGGCCACAAAATCACCTGCGAGAATCGATTTGCCGTTCAGTTCGTAGCCGATCTCGGCATGCGGCGAAACGCGAGCGCTGTAGGAAACTATTCCGAATGGGCGCACTCCGATAGCCCCTGAACCCAACAAATTCTGTTCATCACCGGTGGGCAGGCGAACATCCACACCAGTTGCAAATCCGAAGTGCTCTCCCTGATACACCTCGTACTTGGCCCGCAGATCCACATCCCCGATTCCGGTTGCCGTTCCTGCACTGGAAAATGAGCCGTTAACGCATGGCGTTGTGGTGCAGCTGGTAACCACAGCAGGATTAAACTGGTGGAACGCGCTGTTTCCAGGCCCGAACGAGTTCTGCACGATGGTGGCGCTCGAGTTGACTCTTCATGCTGACGTCCAGGATGGGCACGGCCACAGAGACATCAAGATGGCGCGTAATTCCGTAGGTCGCGTACAGCGGTATTGGTGCACGGTCAGGTCAATGTTATTGGCGGTTTGAATGTAATCGCGTACGAAACATGTGTTGTTGGCGTAGCCTCCCGTCAGTCCGCTCTGGTTGGGGCAAGGTTGTAAGAAGCCTAACGGCGATGCAGGGTCACCAGGGAAAAACCGATGCTGCAAAACAGCGGGGATATTGCTGCGTATTCTGCCCGTCGATGGAGTTGAAGTTGAAGTACTGAAAACTGAATGCCACGTAAAGTTTATTTCTCCCAATCGTGCTAGCTCGTTCGCCAAGAATCGGCCCCGAGCTCTCTCTCCGTCGATGGTGAGAAAGTTTTAAGCGCGGCATCGTAAGTGAAAGTAATACCCGAGGACGGCGAAGCAATGGGCAGCTGCGAGACTTGAATGCCAACCGCTTCATTGATCGGTCCGAAGCTGGAGAGGAAATCTCCCTCGAAATGTGCCTGATGTTGATTGGCGATCAAAGGAGCGCCTGCCCCGCTGCCAACGCCAAAAGGTCCAAACGTCTGCGGGATCACGCACACTAACTTGCTGCTCGAAGTTCCATTCAGCGGGCAGATGCCCTGCGCCGATACCAGCGCCGGAAACAGCGCTAACGTTAAACTCACCAGCAGCATGCGTCTGGACATAGGGACCTCCTAGCTGAACTCGGCGCCCTAGCGTTGGGGAAGATTAGTCGTGCGGTGTCCGCGCAGTTTTATACGACAGGCTGGAATTGTCAAGCGGTTGTCTAGCGAATCTGAGTGATAACCCAGGTCCCATTAGCCTTGACCAAATTAAATATGGCCTGATCCTTGGAAGTCATAGTTTTGCCGCCTCCTTCAGGCGAGTATTCCTGCGTTTGCGTAGCTAACACCGTTGCGGAGGCTCCATCAGTCCGCATTTTGACGTCGGCGATGGTCAGCTGTATCTGGATAGAACTGGCCGCTCCGAAATTTTGTTTGTATTTCTTGTATCGGTCTCCCATTGACGGCCAGATTTGCCGTAAGGCGTCGGCATCCCTTTGCTCGAATGCCTGCTGATACCGTTGGATTACCGCGCGTACGCTGGCGATATCTGCGTCACGATTGGGCGGCGTTTCAGGCTTGGTGTTCACGACCGGCGTGTTCGCGGCCGACGCAGGCTGCGCGGCTGGCGGCGGAGTCACGGGTTTGTTCATTGCGGCCAATTTGACGTTGATCTCACTTAAGTACTTTTGTGCCTCACCGGCATGTGGTCCGCCCTGCGCGAAAGGCTGTAGCGCTCCACTCGCAGCAGTCAATGCGGTCTTATCGGTAGCATTGACAGTTTGCTGATATTTCTGAACTGCGGACTCGAAAGGCGGCTTCGAGCCGCTTGTTCTGTGCCCGGGTCTGGACGTCCGAGATGGCTGTCGCGGTGTTGTCCAAGTAGCTTTGAGCTTCCGCAATTTTGGGCCCCCCGCTATCCGCCAGCGTCCTGAAGCTGGTCTGTAAGGCCCGTAACTGCGGCACAGCAGATCGTCGTCTGCTTCCTTGAATTGTCTTAATTGGGTCTCCAACTGAGTTAAACGATCGGCTTCGGACTTGTCGATTTCTCCATTCAATTGACTGGTGTCGCCACCGGCCCGTTGAACTTGAGATGCAAAGTTTCGTGCTGCGCGAAAATCTCCTTGACGAAGTGCTTGCTGCGCCCGTGCCGAAAACTTATCTTGCTGCTGGAGACTGGGTAGGACGTCACTTAAATCTGTTTGAGCTTCGTTCCGGTGCACGCCACCTTCCGGCAAAGCTAACAGCTGCCGCAAATAATTTTGCGCTTCCGGGTAGCGCTTCGATTTCATTTTGTCTGCCGCTTGCTGCCACAGTTGCGCTTCCCGCTGGCGGATGTCCCGGAGGCGCGTGTTCTTAATAGAATCTTCGATTTGAACTTGCATGTCTTGAAGGTTCCGAGTTAGCGGCCCGCCTAATTTCTCGGCCTCCGTCACCGTTTGCAATGCGCTCTCCAGATCGTTCGCTGCCACCAATTTTTCCGCTGTATTTATGGCGTCGCGTTGCTTGATTTCTAGCGGATTCGGCGCTGCCACCGGAGCGCTGCGCTGGATTGGAACCTGGCTGGTGGTCTTCACCTCGGTTCGCTGCTTTGGCCACAGCAAATAAGCGCCGACGCAGTGAGACTTACCACCAGGGCCAACACCGCCGTCAGCATGGCATTCTTCTTCGCCGGTGTTTTGCGGTGCTCACGCTCAGCGGTTTCAGAAACAAGGGACCGGGACGTTCGCGCCTCGGGCCCGGGCACCGGTCTGACTGGCGGTTCGCTCTTGCGGAGGTCAGCGGGTACAACTGGCGGCATCGAGCGCGCGGCTTGAGGAGGCATTGTTGGTTTTGCAGTTTCGGCGGGCTCCGCGATTTTTGAGGCTTCGATGGCCCTTGGGGGGACACATAATTCACAAGCGGAACTTGCTCACGAATCTCGGCGCCAGCGATTCGGAACTGGACGGCTGCAAAACCTGTTCCGGCCTTTTCGGTTGCGCGGGTTCGACTGCCGGTGGGCCCACCGAAGCGCGCGCGTCGGGCGCCTCCATCAAGGTCATGTTCTCGGCTGCCGGTGGAGTATCTATTTCTGATTTTTTCTGGAGAAATGCGTATTCCTTGGAAAAACTTTTCGGAATACCTGCCCTGGGTGCCGCAGGTTCTTGCTTAGCTGTGTTTCTAGAGGCTGCAATCTCATCAGCCGCTCGTTGTGCGCGCGAATCAAGTGGATCGAAAAGCTTTTTAGAGACGGCATCATCAGAGTGCGCGTCGCGTCATCGAATTTTCCCGACTGCGTAAGCAGCCGGATATCCTCGATGGTTTGCTCTTGCAGCCTTTTCTTTTCGCGAGCTTGAATTTCGACTTGAGCGGATTTCCGGAGTTGCGACACGTCCGTGTCAGGCCCGAGAGTCGCGATCGTTTCGTCCGCAAGAGCGATGGCTTCGCTGAACTTTTCGCGGTTGATCTTTACCTTGATCTCTTTGACTCGTTGTTCAATTCCCTGTCGCGCCCGGGACTTCCTCCTTTGACTTTCCACTTGGTCCAACAGTGCAAGGAGTTCGGCGTGATCGGGATAGGCAGCGAGACCGGCAAGGACCTCTCGTGCCGCGTCGTTAAATCGATTCGCCTGCAGCAGAGACCTGCCCTCATTTAATGCCTGGCGAATCGCCAGCTCTCGTTCCATTTCCGCCTGCTGGCCGCGCGAGAACTCCACTAACCGCGCCAGATCCGCGCTTGCGGGGTGCTCGGCAAGTAGCTGGTCAGCCCGCGCAAGAACTTCGTGATATCTCTTCTCGCTTACCAGCTTCCGCACAGTAGCGAGTTCGGAATTCAGCCTTACCTCCTGGGCGTGTTTTTCTCGTTCCTGTAAAACAGCAGTCTGCAGCTTTTGGACCGCGCCATCCTTCGGATGAGAAACGTTGAATGCTTCCAGAATCTCAAGAGCATCGTCGAATCGCTCAGCAAGAAAGAGACTTCTGGCCTCGGCGAGTTTTTGCTGTTTCCGCTGTTCCGCTTGCTCCTCTTGCGCTGTTTCCAGGAGTCTGGCGATATCCGGTTCATCCGGGAATGCCTGTTTAAGCTCCGTAAGCAAAGCAATGGATTCCTCGAAGCGGCCGGACGCCACCAGTTGCCGCGCCTCCGTTAACTCTTGCACCTTACGCTGCTCCGCTTCGTCTTCGTGCACCGTTTGCAGCAGGCTTTCAATATCCCTTTGACCCGGAAATTCATTCTGCAAACTCCCCAACAAAGTGATGCATTCTGCGTGCCGGTGAGCAGCCAGAAGCTTTCGCGCTTCTGCCAGAGTTTCCTGCTTGCGCTGTTCCTGCTGTTCCTCAACAACGGCCCCGAGCAATTTCGGAATTTCGTCGTCCGCTGGAAATTGTTTTCGAAGCTCTTCCAGCACGTTGTTGCATTCCTGGTATTGCCGGGAGGCCATCAACATTCGAGCTTTCGCCAACTGCTGCTTTTTGCTTTCCGCCAGCCGTTCACGTTGCGCAGTGACGAGTAGCCTGCCTACTTCGTCCTCGGAGGGATACTCCTTCTGCAACACGCACAGAAAAGAAATACATTCGTCGAACGCGCGCGATGCCAGCAGGCTTCTTGCTTGCGTCATGCGTCGCAGTTTGTATTGGTTTGCTTCGTCGTCACGGAGATCCTGCAACAGATCGGAGACTTCCTGGTTATTCGGGAACATCTTCTGAAGCTCGGCCAGCTGGGACCGGCATTCCTCGTAACGGCGCGCCGCCAGCAGGGTCCTCGCCCTGTCCAACTTTTGCTTTTTCGCTTCTTCTGCCTGGTCCTCCCGCGCTGTTTCTAGAGTCGGGACACGTCCTCTTCTTCCGGATAGCGCTTCTTCAATTCCGTCAGCAGCTGGATGCACTCCGTGTATTTCTGCTGGGTCCACAAGCTTCTAGCGGCCTGCATATTTTCGATCAATTGCAGGCGCCGCTCACGCTCCGCCCTTTTGCTTCAAGGCCTGTTCGCCCAGCGCCCGGGCTCGTTTGTTGGCAGGTTCGGCTTCGATCACATTAGCGAGCAGCGCTTCGGCGTCTTCCGGCCTGCCCTCCGCTATCAGCTGTTTGGCGCCGTCCAGCCAATCCGCCACGCATTTCACCCGTTCCATCTCTTTCTGCACTAAACTCAGCAACTCTTGTGCAGGCACAAAGTTGGAATCCATCTGCAACGCACTGTCCGCTGCCAGCTTAGCCTCGGCGAATTTTCCTTCGTCGAGCAGAGCCTTTCCCTTTTCCACTTGCTGTTGAACTTTTGGCCGGAGCGTGACGCGCCGAATCTCTGTGTTCACTTTTTCGAGCAGCGTTCTCGCGGTGGCATTCTTTGAATCAATCAGCAGGGCCTGGCGCAGCAGATCACGCGCATGTAGGTAATCCCTCTGCTCGACCAACTCGCAGCTCTGGGCCACCATCTCGGCAAGCGACGCTACCTGCAGGCTCTTGCAAATAGGGTCGAGCCGGAACAGCAGGTCTTCCATCGATTGAATTCGGTCATCTGGTGATTTCTGCAGCAGCTTCCCTATAACAGCCTCAAGCTCCTCCGGTACCTCGGGACACAGGCTGCGTAATGGAGCCGGCTCCTGCGAGCAGATTCCGTGCATCAAAGCCGCAGGAGTGTTGCCAGCAAAGGGTTTCTGGAAACATAAGAGTTCGTAAAGCAGCACACCAAAAGACCAGATATCTGAACGTTCATCTGCGTGCTCGCCGTGGTACTGCTCGGGAGACATGTACGCAAAAGTGCCCATCAGCAACCCGGTTTGAGTTTTCGAGGCTTCCAACACACGTGCGATGCCGAAATCCACAACTTTCAGGGTGCCATCCTTGTTGACCATGATGTTGCCGGGCTTGATGTCGCGGTGGATGATTCCCCGCTTGTGGGCATAATCGAACGCGTTGCATGCTTGCGTCGCGTAAACGAGCTTTAAAGGGAGCGGAATGGGAGTGCGCCGTGCGATCAGCTGGTCGAGGTTTTCGCCGTCAATCAACTCCATGGCGATGTACGGCACACCGCCCTCGTCGCCCATATCGAAGATAGTGACTATGTTAGGGTGTTGTAGACCGCCAGCGGATTGCGCTTCGCGATAAAAGCGCTCGAGCATGCTAGGGTCGTCCGCACCACCAGAGGTGATTGTTTTTAGAGCTACCAGGCGATTTATGACGGGATCACGCGCCCGGTACACTACCCCCATGGCGCCATGGCCCAACTCGCCGATCACTTCGTATTTGCCTAACTTCTTCAGTGCACACCTCTGCACCAGCTAGGAAGAACGAATCTACCGACCAGAAAATCTTAGGTGATAGCTGACGGCCAAAGACAGCATACTGCTCTACGGCCACCGCGTGTCAAGAAGCGAAGGTCTACGAAACGCTATCCCGCAAAGCATCCGCCGCCGACTTAATCCATATTTTCAACCGTGGACACCCTGGCCTAGACCGTTTTTCAAAGTACCCGCATTCAATCTGGTTCCGGAAGGTACGCGAGCACTTAGGTGACCCGGATGCAGCCGGGTTAACGTCTGAGGAATGTCACTTGCGCCGAACAAAGAATGCCTCCTAAGTCTTGATTACTGACTAACCCACTGCGGTGTGTTTATCGAAATGGGTGGCGTGAACGGGGCGGGATGGCTATAATTGCGGATTGGCCTTGGTGTGCTGGCTCCGCCTGAGCGGGTCTGCAGGGAAACTACAATGAATCCGATAATACGAAAATTGCATGAAGCGCAACTGCGCAAAGATTTGCCGGAGTTTCGTCCCGGCGACAGCGTGCGAGTGAACGTACGGCTGAAGGAAGGCGAAGGCGAGAAGGAAAAAGAGCGCCTGCAAGCCTTTGAGGGCGTGGTGATTTCGAAGAAGGGCCGCGCGTCGAGCGCGACGTTCACGGTGCGGCGCGTGAGCTTCGGCGTGGGCATCGAGAGAATTTTCCCGTTGCATTCGCCGACCATCAGCTCGATTGACGTGGTGGGACGCGGCAAAGTGCGGCGGGCGCGGCTTTATTATCTGCGCGAACTGAAGGGCAAGGCTGCGCGCATCAAGCGGGCCGCACGTGAAGAAGCTCCGGCAAACGGGGCGAAACCGCAGGCTGTCGAAGCCAAGGCGTAAACTCATCGGACATTTTATTTTTTGGTGGGCCCTGCATGTTGATTGCGTGGGGTTGGAGGTGAAGTGTTTTTGAGTGAGGATTAAGAAAAGAGCTTCGCGGATTAGTTGGGTGATGTTTCCACGTTACAAGACCCACCTTCGGAAAATCTGAAGGTGGGGCACCCTTCGCGTTTTTTGGTTTGTGTGGGGTTTGTTGGTTGCCGTAGCAGTGGGTCTGCGCGGGACAAAGAGTTAATGAGGAAAAATGGAATGAGGCTAGCGCTCAGGTTAAGGCTTGTGTGCTTTTTTTTATGTTTGGGGCTGATCATGCAGATTTGTGCTAGCGCGACCGCTCAAGATAAAAAGCCGGCACAAACCGCTACGCCGCTTAGAGCGCCGGATGAGCGCTACAAAGTGGATATTTTGTTGGTGGTAGCGCATCCGGATGATGAAGGGGCGGCGACGGCTTATTTGGCGCGGGCTATTGATGAGGGCAAACGCGTGGCGGTAGTTTATGGCACGCGCGGGAGCAGCGGCGCGAATGAAGTGGGCGCGGAGCAGGCGGCGGCGCTGGGCGCGATCCGGGAAATTGAGGCGCGGCGCGCGCTTTCACAGCTGGGCATCGCGGAAGTGTGGTTCCTCGATGGCAAAGACACCGCTTCGCAAAATGTTCTGCAATCGCTATCCAACTGGAATCATGGCGAGACGCTGCAGCAACTGGTGCGGCTGATGCGCTTGACGCGTCCCGAAGTGGTGCTGACATTTTTGCCGGGGACATTTATCGGCGAGGATCATGGCGATCACCAGGCCTCCGGCGTGCTGGCTACCGAAGCGTTCGATATGAGTGGCGATCCGGTCGCATTTCCTGAACAACTGGCGGGAGCGACGAAACGGCTAGAACCTTTGTTGGATAATTTGCGGCCCTGGCAGCCGAAAAAACTTTATTATTTCGCGGATGCGGATAGAGAGGAAATTTTTCGCGGGCTGGGTCCGGCTTATTCGGTGAAAGAGCTTTCGAAATCAAACAAGCACGCGTATTGGCGCATCGCGTTAGATGGTTATCTGGCCCATGAAACGCAATCGAGGGCCATGGCGGAGTTGCTGAAGGGGATGAGTGACGCGGCGCTGGAAAAGCTGATGACCACCGAGGGGTATTGGAGTGACTCGTTACGTTTTGTGCGCGGCAAAGCGCTGGTGGGCGGTTCGGCGACTGGCGACGTTTTTGAAAATGTAAGCACCGAGCCTATTGCATTTAGTCGGCCTGAAGTTACGCCTGAACCCAAAGGCCCAGAGTTGTCCGTCGAACTTGGCGGGCCGTGGAGTTTTTACGCGGAGTTTCGTCGCGCGCACGGGCTGACACATTTGCCGCATCCGAAACCTCCGGAGATCGCGCTACAGGTTGGGACTACGCTGGTAATTCCCTTGTGGGTTCGGAACGAGACTTCTGCAACGCAAGAATTAACTTTGTCCGCCGAACTGCCGAACGGTTGGGCGCTGCAAAGTGGCGCGGGAAAATTTTCCATTGGGGCAAAACAAACAGCGGCGGCGCGGATAGAAGTCGCTTTGCCAGCCATCACTGCTGGCGCTAAAAAGAATGA
Organism: uncultured Acidobacteriota bacterium; assembly: GCA_963705755.1. Taxonomy (GTDB): domain Bacteria; phylum Acidobacteriota; class Terriglobia; order Acidiferrales; family UBA7541; genus Acidiferrum. Next base: position 14,609 of record CAVPKZ010000069.1, read on the forward strand.
ACCGCAAGAGATTACGGTGCACGCCGAATCCGGCGGACGCTCCATTGGCGATGTAAAGCTGCGCGTGGAGTTGCGTAAGAGAGCGCTACCTCAGTAAACGTTCGCGAGTATTGCTCAGGATTTTTTAGTGCGAGCGGATTCCATGGCTTCCCACGCCGAGTCGGGCAGCGTTGCCAGGTTATTGAATTCGCCCGCGCCGCGCAGCCATAGGCCGCCGTCGATCACCACGCACTCCCCATTGATGTAAGGCGACATATCGCTGATCAGGAAGGCGGCAAGATTGGTGAGTTCTTCGTGACGGCCGAAGCGTTTCATCGGATGCGCGTTCTTCCAGTCTTCTTCCATTTGCGTGGAGGGCACCAGGCGAGACCATGCGCCTTCCGTGGGAAACGGGCCGGGGGCGATAGCATTGAGGCGGATGTTGTATTTGCCCCACTCCACGGCTAGCGACCTGGTTAGCGCGAGAACTCCGGCTTTGGCGCATGCGGACGGCACGACGAAACCCGAGCCGCAATTGGCGGCGGCGTAAGTCGTGACGATGTTGAGTACGCTGCCAGGCTGTTTTTTTTCGATCCAGCGTTTGCCAAAAACTTGCGTGCAATTAAAACTGCCGTTGAGAACGATGCCAACGACGGCGTTGAAGGCGTTGGGCGTCAGCTTTTCGGTGCGGGCCATGAAATTCCCGGCAGCGTTGTTGATCAGGGTGTTTATGTCACCGATTTGAGATTCGGCGTTTTTGGCAGCGGCTTCAACTGCGGCGTAATCTCGAACGTCGCAGGAGGCGAATGCGGCGGTGCCGCCGGCGCGCTGAATTTCTTCGCAGACGGATTTGAGTGGCTCTGAGCGGCGGCCGACGATGAAGAGGCGCGCGCCAAGACTGGCGAAATGGAGTGCCATGGACCGGCCCAGGCCGGTGCCACCGCCCGTAAGGAAAATACTTTTAGATTTCAGCAGGTCTGATTGGAACAAGAGTGCACCTCGATCCATCGCACCCGTTGACTATTAATTTTGTTGCTACGAAATCTAATTTCTAAACCTTTAATTGAAAATCTGTCGAGCGATTACCAGATTTTGCAGGCTTGTTCGCGCACCATGTGGTCGCCCTTTTTGCAACCCCACGCCTTGGCGAAGGCAGCCATGTCTGACAAAGGCCCGTTGCCGCGGAAACGCGCAAGCGGATGCGGATTGGTGTTGGCCTGTAAGCGAGCGGCTTCGGGACGCTGGTTAGTGCCCCACACTTGTGCCCAGCCCAGAAAGAAACGCTGCTCGGGAGTGAAGCCGTCAATATTTCATAGGCGGCGTAGGAGATCGCCAGGCCGCCAAGGTCGCCGATGCTTTCGCCGAGCACCAGCTTGCCGTTTTGATGCAGGCCGGGCTCGACTTCGTAGGTGTCGAATTGTTTTTCGACGCAAGTGGCGCGCTCGTCAAAATTTTTGCGATCGTCGGCGGTCCACCAATTACGCAGATTCCCTTTTCCGTCGAACTGCGATCCCTGATCGTCAAAGCCGTGGGAGATTTCGTGACCGATTACTGCGCCCATGCCCCCGTAATTGATGGCGTCATCAGCTTTCGGGTCGTAGAACGGCGGCTGCAGGATGCCCGCGGGGAAAACAATTTCGTTCATGGTGGGGTGGTAATAGGCATTGACGGTGGGCGGCGTCATGCCCCACTCGTGGCGGTCCACCGGCTTGCCAATTTTGGCGAGCTCGCGAGCGTTTTCAAAAGCGGCGGCGCGACGCAAATTGACGGCGTAAGAGGTGCGTTCGATGTTGAGCTTGGAATAATCACGCCATTTGTCGGGATAGCCAATCTTAATGTTGAAGGCTTCGAGTTTTTCGATGGCGGCTTTTTTCGTTTCCGGGCTCATCCAGGAAAGCGTGGGGATATCGGAACGCAGCGCAGAGATTAGATTTTGCACCATCTCGCGAGCATGAGCTTTGGCTTCCGGCGGAAAATACTTCTCCACATAGACCTGGCCGAGAGCTTCGCCGATGTTGCGATTGACGGACTGTACGCAGCGTTTCCAGCGAGGCTGGAGCTCGGTGGTGCCGGAAAGGCGCTTACCGTAGAAATTAAAATTTTCCTGCACGAAGGCGTCGGTGAGCGCGGGGGCATTGTCGTGGATGACGTGCCAACGCAAATAAATCTTCCAGTCGGATAAGGGCGTCGCGGTGAGCAGATGATCCATTTCCTTGAAGAAATCAGGCTGGCCAATATTGGTTTCTGGAAGGCCTGGCAGATGGACATCGGCGAAGAAAGAATCCCAGGACCAATCCGGGGTGAGCTGCTTCAAATCGGCGGTGGAAAGTTTGTGGTAATTGGCTTTGGGATCGCGCAACTGCACATTGGTCAACGAGGCTTTGGCCAGGGCAGTCTCGATATTCATTACGGTGTGGGCTTCGGCAGCGGCCTTTTCGGGGGAATCGCCGGCGAGCTGAAACATTTTTGAGACGTGCGCGACGTAATCAGTACGAAGCTGTTTGGAGCGGTCGTCATCGCGTGTGTAGTAATCGCGGTCGGGCAAGCCCAAGCCACCCTGATCGGCGTCACCGATAACCTTAGTACTGTCCACGAAGTCTTGCGTGGAACTGAAATCGAAGAGCGCCTGGATCCCTTCGTTGTGGAGAGCAGCCACTTCCGCGAGCAAGGCGTTGCGGTCGTTCATAGCGTTGATGGCGTCGAGTTGCGGGGTGATGGGCTTGATGCCTGCCGATTCAATGGCGCTGGAGTCCATGCACGTGGCGTAGAAGTCGCCCACTTTTTGTTCATTCGATCCGTGAGTGGCCTTGGCGGAAGCCGAAGATTCCACGATCTGACGAAGCTCGGCCTGGTTCTTTTCCTGAAGCTCTCCGCCAGTGCTCCAGCTGGGACGATCGGCGGGGATGGGATTGTTTTTCATCCAGCCGCCCATAGCGAACTGGTAGAAATCGTCGCAGGGTTTGCAGGTTTTATCGAGGTTGGTGCTCGCGAATCCCCAGGAAGAGGAAGTCTCGGCAGCGTGAGAAGCGAGTATGAGCGCGCCGAAGCCGGTGAGGCACAAAACCGCGGCGAGAGCAGAGAATTTTGAGACGTTATTTTTCATTAATCACCTTTGGATAGCGTAATCGATCTGAAAACCGAGAGCTCAGCATTTGGACGGAGACAATTGAAAGAACGCGCTAGAAAAAGTGGAAACAATCACTGGTGTGCGGCAGGCGGCGTTTGATATTTGCTGATGTCCACGGTTTGCCATTCGCCTTGAATGATGCCCGCGCGGATTTGTGCGGGAGTTTTTCCCTTGCGGGTTTGTTCGTAGGAATACAGATCTTCGCGAACGCAGGTTTCGCAACCGGCACCGTGTTTGCTGACGAAGCAATCGAGAAGGCTTTCATGGCCCTGACTGCGATCGCAATGGCAATAGCAGGGTTGCTGGTACAGAACTTTTTTCACGTGCGCGGCGAGAGCGTAGGCATTTTGCACTACAGGATCAGAAAAATTGTCTGGGCTCATGGTGGAAGGGAGCGCGCCGGCAGGAGCTTCGTTGTGGAAGGCGGGGACATCGCCTTCGGATTGGGGCGTGGCGGCCGAGAGATGGCTGGCGCTGGATGCCGATTGCTGCGGGAGCAAAAGCAATGCGAGCGCGAAGGCGAACAGAATTAAGAAGAAAGAAACTTTCTGGATCGAGCGCATAAAGATATATCTCCGTTACAACGGCACTTCCCGCAACCGGTGGTGAAGGGTACCAGCACTATTTACTGTACGGAGTACGCGAGAAAAATTCCAGTCGCCGCAGGCGGCTATTCCGGATGGGTCAATGGGCGGCCGTCGGGGCCGACCTGGATTTCGGATTTTTTTGTGCCGGCGGTGACCTGGGCTTCGTAGGCTACCAATTGACCATGCTTGGTTAGAGATTCGACCTTTGTAATTTTGCCCGGTGAAGTTTTTTTCTGAAGCGCCTCGCGGACGGGGGCAGGAAGTTTGTCGAGGAAAACCTGCTCTTCAATTTCGTTGATGGTTCCGTCGGGAGCGATGGCTACGTCTTTGGAGTGGCCGTCGACGGTGAGTGAAAGTTCGTATTGAAGGTGGCCGTCTTCTGTCTCGCTGGAGTAGCCGCGGACCGTGGCGCCCTGACTTTGTTGATCCGCGATTTTCTGAACGGGAGCAGGGAGATCGGATTTCTTGAGATGCTTTTCCTGGGCGGATACGGAGAGCGCGAAGATGCAGCAGAAAGATGCGATGTAAAGCTGTCGCGAAATTGTTTTCATTTGGGCAGTTCTCCCGGGTGCGACTGCTGATGAGACTTCATGATAATACGAAAAGTACGCAATGCAAGGCGTTGGGACGACCGAGGAACTGATTCTCAAAAAGGTGCTTATGAGCGGCATAGCGGAACTCCCGACAGGTTATCAGCGCGCCATAGGGATGAAATGCGTAACCCGAATATCAGCTGCAGCATCTTAGATTCGGTCGGAGCGAAATGCCCGATGACCGAACGGTTCTCCATTACAGAATCCTTAAACGCGAAGATGGAGCTCGGGATTAATCACAAGGATAAGGGGGTAACCAGCGCGGCACTTATCAGGAACGAAGCTTAGGAAGTGACTGCCAGGCAGCAAAAAAACGGTAGTCCTACTTGACGCGGAGCCGCTTTTGGGTAAACTGCATTTTCTTTATGGCAACGATGCCACAATTCGTACCGGCCGTGGTGATGCAGGATTTCGACCTGCCACAGCGCGAGGCGGCTTTTTTCTACGGGCTGTTTCTGCGTGGCCACTCGGCAGAGCAGCTGCGGCGTGATATTGAAGTACCGACTGCGGTACTAGTGAAATGGCATCGCGAAGCCGAGCGCGAGCCTGAATTGCGGGATATCTTTACGCGCATGGTGGAATACCGGCGGCACGTATTGGCGATTTTCGACAATCTAGTTGGATCAGATCTGCAAAACCAGCGGCTGCAATAATCCTGGTCACTTCTCCTTGAGCGCTTCCTGTCTTAACTAACTCAGAACGCTGCCCTACTCGGAATTATGTACTCCCTGTCCGTTCGAACGGGACACGGATGTCCGAGGCGAAATTTCCTGTACGTTCGTACAGGTGTCTAAAGTACTGAAGGCAACTAATTTTTCTCCCGGCGATTCTAAGCGGGTCGGGGACAAGTGTCACAAAATGAAGGGGATTACTCAATTGACGCCAACCACTGGCGGAGTTAGAATCCTCGCTTGCCAGATTTGAGGTGGAATACCATGGTCAGGGTAGCGCGCACCCTCTTTACCTCGCTTTCTCTGCTTACGCTTGCGATGCCGGTTGTCTGGGCGCAGCAAGAGCAGCCGGCACCGCCGCAACAGGATCCCACCGCACATCAGAATCTCGATAAAGCCCAAAAGAAGAAAATTCGCAAGACGCTCAAGGAATTGGACACGCCTTACAAGCAGTGGCTCAACGAGGATGTGGTCTACATTATTTCGCCGGAAGAGCGCAACGCGTTCGGGCAACTGGCAACCAACGAAGAGCGGGAACAATTCATCGAGCAGTTTTGGCTGCGCCGCAGCACTAATCCGGATTTGCCGGATAACGAATTCAAAGAAGAGCATTACCGGCGGATCGCTTACGCGAATGAGCATTACGCCTCGGGTATTCCAGGATGGAAGACTGATCGCGGACACATGTACATCGTGTGGGGCCCGCCAGACGAGATTGACAGCCATCCAACTGGCGGTACATATGACCGGCCCCAGGAGGAAGGCGGGGGTTCCACAACCACATATCCGTGGGAGACGTGGCGTTGGCGCTATATCGAGGGCATGGGCGAAAACGTGATCATGGAGTTCGTCGATCCTACCGGATCGGGCGAATATCACTTGACGATGGATCCTTCGGAGAAGGATGCGCTGACGCATGTGCCGGGAGCGGGATTAAGCCAAATGGAGTCGATGGGACTGGCCTCGAAGGCCGATAGATTTACGAGGTCGGACGGAACGAACCTGCCCACGACGATGGGCGGGACGCCAGCCAGCATGAACGAATTCACGCGACTGGAAGCGTACGCGAATGCCTTCAAACCACCGGTAGTGAAATTCAAGGATTTGGAAGCGATTGTGACCTCGCGTATCGTGCGTGATCAGCTGCACTTCAACTGGCGAACTGATTTTCTAAAAGTAACGAATGATACGGTGTTGGTGCCGGTGACCGTGCAAATCCCCAATAACCAGCTCTCGTTCCAGTCCAAGGAAGGAGTTCACTCCGCGACGATCAATATATTTGGACGAGTGAGCACGCTGACAGGGCGGGTGGTTCAGACTTTCGAAGATTCGGTTAGCAGGGATTTTCCGGAGTCGCTGTTCCAGCAATCCGTGAAGCTGCAATCCATCTATCAAAAAGCGGTACCGCTGCGGCCGGGACTTTACCGCCTGGACCTGGTGATCAAGGACGTACAAAGCGGAAATGTGGGTGTAGTGAATTCGCGCCTGCAAGTGCCGCGCTACGAGGACGACAAGCTGGAGACCAGTTCGTTGATTCTCGCGGATCAGATTGAACATGTGCCGGCGAAACAAATCGGGAACGGACAATTCGTGCTAGGTTCTTCCAAGGTGAGGCCGAAGCTGGACGGTGATTTTACCACTGCGGACAGGATGGGAATTTACATGCAGGTCTACAACCTGAAGCCGGATGAGAAAACCCATAAATCCAACGCTACCTTTGAGTACACGGTGAAAAAGGGCGGCGCGCAGGTGCTGCAATTCAAGGAAACGTCGGCGGATATGAAGCAAACTGGCGATCAGATTACCATCGAACGGCTGCTGCCATTGGCGACGCTGGCTCCAGGCAAGTACACGCTGGAGATAAACGCGACGGACACGCTTTCGAATCAGACGATTTCGCGGACGGCTGATTTCACAGTTAAACATCCATTGGAAACCAAGAGCGCCGCGAACGTGCAACCTGGAGGTACAGCAAAGTGAAGCAAAAAAGGCTCCTCCATTTCGGGGCCATAACGCTGGCGTTTTTAGCAGGCGCAGCTTCTCCGGCTGAGGCGAAGTTGCCAGAAGCACAGTTGAAAACCGCTTTGAAACCAGGGCCGGGCAAACTTGCCGGCGTGGTTCTAGACGGCACCGGAACGCCGCAAATGGGCGCGACCGTTGAACTCCTTGCGGAAGCTTCGGGAGTAAATATCGCGCGCGAACTCTTGACCAACACGGAAGGTGTTTTTCGCGGCGAGAAACTTTCGCCGGGCTTGTATACCGTGCGAGTTACGCTGGCGGGGTTTTTGCCTACGCTGGAAAAACACATCCGTATCAATCCCAACGTGACCACCGTAGTGCGCGTGCAGATGGAATCCATGTTCGCGTCACTGGAGCAGCTGAGGCGGCAACCGGTGAACATTCCGGTAGAGGGCGACGATTGGAAATGGGTGCTGCGTTCGGCGGCTGCGACGCGGCCGGTGCTGGAGTGGATGGGCGACGCGCAGGTGATGACAGCGGATGCAGGTATCGATCGCGGGATACCGCGAGCTCCGCGCGCGCGGCTGGAATTTACGGATGGAGCGCGGCATCCGGGTTCAGGATCGAACCTGGTGGCGGCTCCGGCGACGGCGTTTGCCTACGACCAGAAGCTGGGCGGAACCGGTCAGGTGATTCTTGCCGGACAGATGAGTTATGACCAGGAGGCGCCTGCGGGAAGTATCGCGACAGTGTGGCTGCCTACCGGGTCTTTGGGTGCCGGTCCACATACCGCGTTGGTTTTGCGTGAAGCCAAGCTTGGCCCGGATGGACCCACATTTCGCGGCGTGCGCATTGATCAGGGCGGCGCAATGGCCATCGGTGATCGCGCAATTCTAAGTTACGGCGGAGAATTTGTCATGGTGGGGCTAGGAGCTGCGGCATCGTCGATCCGCCCGCGAACGAAATTAGATGTGCGGGTTTCGGACGATTGGAACGCAGCCCTGATTTTCACGTCCATGCCGAACGGGCCTGGGCCGCTGGAGGCTACCGACGGCGAGGTCAACAACATGGCTGCGGCGCTCGATGAGCTGGATGGGTTCCCGACCTTGTTGTGGCGCGCGGGCAAACCGGTGCTGCAGAAGGGCTGGCACGAGGAAGTGTCCGCGGACCGCAAATTGGGCGCGCGCGGGAAATTGGAAGCGGCGGCATTTCATGATGACAATCGGCATGTGGCGGTGTTCGGGCGCGGCGGTGATCTGCCGGCCGGAGACTATTTCCAGGATTATTTTTCAAACGGGTTTGCATACGATGGCGGCTCGTCCAGCAGTTGGGGAACGCGCGTAGCGCTACGCGAGAAGTTGGATGACGACATAGAGCTGACGACGGTTTACGCATTCGCAGGGGCGCTGGCGCCGGGCGAAGATTTGAATGGAGTATTGCGCGATATTCTGCGGACAGTGCCGCGACATTCTCTGGGGGCTAGCGTTACGGCGAAGATCCCTCGTGCCCGAACGAAGGTCGAGGCTGGGTACAAATGGGTAAGCGGCGTGGCGGTCTCGCGGGTGGATATGTATGGCGAGTCGCTCTTCCAACTCGATCCTTACCTGCATGTGGGACTCAGGCAGCCGCTGCCAAAGTTTGCCCTGGGTCGTTGGGAAGCGGTGGCAGACTGCGACAATTTACTGGCTCAAGGTAACGTACCGGTAGCTTCTCGGGATGGACGGACCAATTTGATACCAGCCTTTCGAAGCTTCCGCGGCGGCCTTAGCGTCCAGTTTTGACAATTCAGGCTTTAGAAAGCCATATCTGGCCTTCCGAATATCGTATTCCCGCTTCGTCTTTCCGGATTTTTTATTCGAAACGACAGAATCAAAAGGGTTTAAAGTAGAGTGCCGTCCGTGGCGGATGGTCTCTAATTTGCACCAGAGTTATATCGGGAAGGTGTATCCCTGTCGAACCGCGGTATGAAACAGAATCTGCGCGTGAGTCTTGGGGCGGTCGTGCTGGCGTTGGCTACGCTGGCGGCGGTGATCTTTGCCTTCCTGAACTTCCAACAGCGAAGCAGATTTGAGCTGGTGGATGATGGGGTCGCCTGGCTAGACACCGATCACGGCGTCGAGGCCTGGAAAGTTGGCAAGGACTCGCCAGCAGCTTTGGCGGGCGTTCGCGCGGGCGACCATTTGGTGGAGATAGACGGGGTCCCGGTAAAACGAGCCGTCCAGGTAACCATGCGTTTGAATCGCGCGGGCCTGTGGACCCAAGTGCGCTACAAGCTGAGCCGTGCGGGCCAGGAATTCGAGACCCCACTGGTCACTGCGCCGGCGGAGAAGCCCGCTTCCATCGAAAATTATCTGCGGGTCGTAGGGCTGCTTTATCTCTTTATTGGATTATTTATTTTTGCGCGGCGCTGGAATGCGCCGAAGGCAGTGCACTTTTATGTGTTCTGCCTGGTGTCATTCATCCTGTTTTCATTCCACTACAGCGGAAAACTGGACACTTTTGACCAGGAAGTTTACTGGGCGAATATCGTGGCGCGACTGCTGGCGCCCGCGGTGTTGTTGCACTTCGCGCTGGTGTTTCCAGGCCGTTCCGAAACAACTCTTCGCTCTTCATCAAAGGTGCTGACGGTTTATTTGCCGCCCCTGGCGCTGCTACTGGTACACATCAGCACGGCGCGTAATGCTTTCGGATTCGTTCCCTGGCTGGGCTCGCGCATTTTGCTGGATAAGATCGAACTGAGTTTCCTGGGCGCATGTTTTCTTGCCGCCGGGTTGGGTTTCTACAGAAATTTTCGAGTGGCGCCATCGGGAGTTTTGCGGCAGCAATTCAAATGGTTGACCGGCGGGACGCTGGCGGGCACCGTGCCGTTCACGGTGCTGTACATCGTGCCGTTCGTCATGGATCTGGGTCCGCGCGGGTGGATGCAGTTCTCCGCGGTGAGCCTGGTCTTGATTCCTTTGTGCTTCGGCTACGCAGTCATCCGTTACCGGTTGATGGACGTAGATATTATTTTCAAGCGGGGCTTGGCATACACGGCGGCCACCGCGGGAGTAGCGGCGGTTTATTTTGCGCTGGTGGCGTTGTTGGCGCAGATTTTCCACGCGCAGACCACTGGACCGGTTGGCGGCATGATTGCCATAGTCATCGCGGCGTTTCTGTTTCAGCCGTTCCGCGAATGGACCCAGTCCAGACTGGATAGATTCTTTTATCGCGACCGGCTCGATTATCGCCGCACGCTGATTGAGTTTGGGCGCACGCTGACCAATGAAGTGCGGTTGGAGCCGATGCTCGGCTCGGTGATGGATCGTATTTCGCAAACTCTGCTGGTGGATCGGTTGGCGATTTTCCAGGAAGACCCGATGCACCCCGGCCACATGCGGCTGGCACGCTCGATGGGCGTGCGATTGACTGAACCACTTGATCTTGGCTTCCTCGAGCCGGCCCGGCCCGAGTTCGCCCGTGGGGCGCTCTTTTTTGAGTCGCCCCGCGCGGCGAGAGATGTCAGCGAATCCGTGCGCCGCACTCTGGAGCAACTGGACCTGAATTATTTTGTGCCTTGCCGGATTCGGGAACACACCGTGGCGGTGTTGGGCCTGGGCAAGACGGTGGACGGTGATTTTCTGTCGAGCGATGACGTGGAGTTGGTCGAGACCATCGCCGGTTACGTGGCCATCGCGCTGGATAATTCGCAGTTGTACACCTCGCTGGAACAAAAGGCCACGGAGATCGCGCGGTTGAAGGACTTTAGCGAAAACATCGTAGAGTCGCTGAACGTCGGAGTGCTGGCGGTGGACCTGGAAGGTCTGGTGGAATCCTGGAACACGCGAATGGAGCAGTTATTTGGCGTGGCACGCGAGCAAGCGGTCGGGCATCAACTGAATTCGCTGCTGCCGGAAGAATTGTCGCGGGAGATTAATGCCCGCAGCGATGAGGAATTGATCACCGGGATTTACAAGCAGCGGCTGCACCATCTGGGGAAGACGCTGACGTTAAATGTTTCGATTACGCCGCTGGTCAGCAAATCGGGGGAGCGCATCGGTCGGCTGCTGCTATTTGATGATGTGACGCAACGGGAACGCCTGGAAGAACAGATGACCCAGACGGAAAAGCTCACATCACTGGGGCTGCTGGCTGCGGGCGTGGCGCATGAAGTAAATACGCCGTTGGCGGTGATCTCCAATTACATACAGATGCTTGGGAAGCAAATGCCGGACGGCGATCCGAGGCAAGCGATCATCGAGAAAATCGTGAAGCAAACCTTTCGCGCCAGCGAAATTGTAAATAACTTGTTGAATTTCTCTCGCACTAGCGCCACCGAAGTGGTGGATATCGACGTGAATCGCGTGGTGGAAGAAACCCTTTCACTGGTAGCGCACCCGCTCAAGACCGCACAGATTCAGGTGGTGCGGCAACTGGGTGAAACGCTTCCGGCCGTACGCGGCTCCGCTAACAAGCTGCAGCAGGTGTTTTTGAATTTATTTTTGAACGCGCGCGACGCGATGCCCGGCGGCGGAATGCTGGAAGTGCGCACCACGGCGCGCAATGGAAGTGTGGAAGTGGAAATTGTCGATACCGGGGCGGGGATTGCGCGCGAGCACATTCACCGGATATTCGATCCCTTCTTCACTACCAAGGCGAGCGGCCGCGGGACCGGACTAGGACTGTCAGTGAGTTACGGAATTATTAAAGAACATTCCGGGAAGATTGATGTGCGGTCGACTGTGGGCAAAGGCACTTCGTTTCACGTAGAACTGCCCGCGGTCAGGAAAGCGATTCATGTCTAAGGGCTCGATTCTGGTGGTGGATGATGAATCTGAAATACGCGAGGGGCTGGAACTCTCTTAAGCGGGGAAGGTTACGGAGTTTCCAGCGCGGGGACCGGTGAATCGGGGCTCGCAAAATTAGGGCAACATCCTTTCGACTTATTATTGCTGGACGTGAGCCTGCCGGACCGCAATGGTCTGGACCTGCTGAAAGAAATTCACAAACGGGATCCGCATCTTTCCATCGTATTGATCACCGCATACGGCTCGATTGATATGGCACGCACCGCGTTCAAAAGCGGGGCGATGGATTACATCACCAAGCCGTGGTCCAACGACGAATTGCTGGCGCAGGTGGCACAGGCGGTGGAATCGCGGCAACTGCGCGAAGAAAATGTACAGCTGAAGCGCGCGCTGAAACAGCGCTTCAACTTCCCCAACATTATCGGGAAAAGCGACAAGATGCATACGCTACTCGACCTGGTGACGCAGGTGGCGCCGTCGCGCTC
>CAVPKZ010000070.1:0-41216 GCA_963705755.1 uncultured Acidobacteriota bacterium
GGGCTTTGAAATTGACGAACACTATTTTGACATGGCGAGGAAGCGAATCGAGACGAGACATCGTCCCTGTTCAGCAAGAACACCATCGAAATTCGCACACCGGATCACAAAGGATGAGTCTCAATCCTAGGATTGAGAAACGCCTCCAAAAGGCCGTAAAACACTTTTGGAGCACTCGAGAAACACAGGCGCAGAAGCAAGGAGGTGTTTCCGGCAGCAAGGATGCTGGAACGCGTTCCGCTGTCACCGGAGGCGCCCAGATGAATGGGTTTATTAACCTCGTCCGCGATCTCCTGTGCGAGAGCGGACTGGCCAAGGCGCACGTATATTGCGAGAAATATGTGGAAATTCCTGGCTGGTATCGTCCTGAGAAAAAGTGGGACCTTCTTATTGTGTCAGACGGCAAGCTGCTGGCTGGGATCGAATTCAAATCACAGGTAGGTTCCTTCGGAAATAACTACAACAATAGAACGGAGGAGGCTATCGGCAGTGCCGCGGATATCTGGGCCGCATATCGGGAAGGTGCATTTAAGCCTTCTGCGCGGCCGTGGTTGGGCTACTTGATGCTTCTCGAGGAAGCACCGGGTTCCATAAGCCCCGTGCGAGCTCGAGAGCCACACTTCAAAGTGTTTCCGGAGTTCAAGAATGCATCATACGCAAGGCGTTACGGAATTCTACTGACAAAGTTGGTGCGCGAAAGGCTCTATGATTCGGCTTGTTTCTTGATGTCCAATGCTACCGGTGGGATCAAAGGGCGCTACAAGGAGCCTGCTCCTGAACTATGTTTTCAGAATTTTGTTGAGTCTCTGCTGGCAAAGGCGATTGCCGTAGCGAAGAGTAAGAAATAGCCTTAATTCAGCTATTTACAGGCGGGTGTTCTACCTCCTGCCCTGTCGCCCGCGTGTTGCCGCAGCGGCGTCGGGTGCGCAGCGAATGTGGTTACGGTAACTGAAGGTTTTTTGAGCTAGGGTCGGCGCACCTCGATTCAGAGTGCCTGTGCTTTCTCGAAAAAGCTGCAGAATGCATTGGCGAGCATCATCTGCCGAGGACTCTTGCACTCCATTTCAAGAGGGCAGGACTAGCAACAAGTACCGCAATACATCGTGCACGGGAAATCGCGACATTCAATCGATTGAGACTATAGAGAAACTCCATGCCACGAGGAGCATCTGCAGCGGTAGAGGTCGCCATCGAGAAAAAGATGACCAGCGCTTCTTGCCCTTGGAACTTGTCTACAGTCCCCACGTGGGCTCCTTTCGGAAGTGCTTCACGAAGGGCCGAGACTTGGGCGTTGTAGGGCGTCACGATCAGAATATCATCGAGAGTCAGTTTCAAGACTTCGCCTTTCCTGTTTGTCCAGGTGCTCTCTCCGCCTAGAAGTTCATTCACTAACTTCGAGATCGTCTCGACCTCTTCAATTGATTCGTTCTGATTTCCACTGTGGTTCACAGCAACAAATCGCAAGCCGGTCCCTGACAATCGACCCTTTGCGTTTATGTTTTGTCTTTCGTTTCCCGCAGCTGGGCTAAGTCGGCCTTCGTAGAACACTTCCGAAATAAAGCTGCAAACGTCCAGATGCATCCGTTGTGTCTCGCGCAGAAATAAACCTTGCTCCGGAAGGATCGTAGCTCGATCGCCAAGCAGGTGGCGGAAGGCGGACCCGTCTGCGCCGGGAGGATGAACTCCTCGTTGCGGCTGATCGAGCTGCTGAGGGTCGCCGAGAAGAACGCAACTAGTGGCTGCCTGAGATACGGCAAGCACATCTGCAAGACACATCTGACCAGCCTCATCAATGAAGAGAACGTCGACGGCCCGGTGCATTTCAGTTCGAGCCCACAGCCAGCTCGTGCCGGCCGCTACCAGTGCGCTGCCATCCTTCAAGGCATTGAGCACAAGCGCATTGTCATCGAGCTGTTTGACGAGTTCATCTGGACAACCATCACTTTCATTTGCTTTCTGCACCGCTCTGAGAGGCACACCGGCTCCCGCGCTACCTTGCAGGCTTCGCCGAGCAAATGGCTGATCACTTTGTGGCTGATCGCCGTAATGCCCACACGCCGCCCGGCTTTTACGAGTTCCACGATCATGCGGCCACCGCTGAACGTCTTTCCGGAACCGGGAGGCCCTTGGATCGGCAGAATCGACGGTTCCTTGCACAAGGATGCAACCAAGTCCTTGGTCTCCTTTGTCAGTTGCCCTTCAGTAACCGCGCTCGCGATGGCCGTTTTCAACGCTCGAGGTTGTTTGCGCAAAAGCAAATCGCGTGCTGCTTGGAAAGGGCCTTCCGCAGCGATACCATTCTGGCCAACCCAACCACCGATCCTCAGAAGGCTTTCTCTTTTCACTTCGGCGCTGACAAAATCGTAGGGAACTAGTGCACCCGGGTGCGGAACAGCGGAATTAAGGCCCCGTTTTAGATCGATCGTTCTCGCTATTTCATCAATTGCAACCATCTCTCCCGCTCCACTTTTCGTCTTCGGATCGTGGATCGCAAGAGCTCGGTCAATGGCATGGTCTTGGGGAGGAAAATCATACCGGTGAAGAACGGATCTCTTTACTCGCGCCGCTTCGCCGACATAGTGGAGACCGCCGAGGGCACTCTTATCCTCCACAAGCTCCACATCGGAAAGGTCACACAATCGGAAGTATTCCCACCACATCGATTTTTCTTCCCGGCGGTGCCATTCAAGCAACTGTGCGAGCAACCAATGGGAATCGTGTTCCGCGGTCCATTCCCCGCGGTCTGGAGGCAGCCCTTGGAGCAGCTGTTTCTTAATCGCTTCGACTCGCTCAAGCTGCTCAGCCAGGTTTTCTTTCGCTTCGCCAGATTTCGGGACGGGCCGCGGGATCGCTCGTCCCAGCTTTTGTTCCCTGTCCGCTCGTCGCTGTTCGAGCCAATCCCTCAGCTGTCGAGCTGATATGCAGTCCTCTTTGTTATAGGACTCGACGGTGTGGAGAAGTTCGGGCGTCGCTTCCTGTCCACTTCCCAAAGCAAAAATGGACGCCAATGCGTCTAGGGCGAGCCTAGCCTCCCGGAGGGGCACGGCACGCTCAAAACCATACAGCGGTTCTAATTTTTTGATGGAATAGCTTTCCACCGAAGCGCGCAACGCCTGGCGCGTCACGCGGTACAGATCGATGAAAATTCCTGCCCGCAACAGACGGTCCACGGCATCCACGCACGCACCATGTCGCCCGGCGAGTTTCTTGATTGCTGTTTGCTCGTAGGGGGCGTAGTGATAAATGTGGAAGTCGGGATATTTCGACCACCTGTCTAACATGTTCCCGACGAATTCTTCAAAGGCTTGCTTTTCGGCGGAAGGCTCAAGAGACCACCGAGCTGCGTAAACAGGATCCTTCCCGTGATCGTCCGTTAGGCCGAGCGTGCCAAGGAGATACTCGACGCCCAAACCAAAGGCATACGGATCTCCTTCGAAATCGAGAAAGACATCTCCGAGAGACGGAGTTGGTAAGGCAGCAAACCCTTTTTCTTCTTGGATGGGCTCGAGAATCTCATAGATCATCCTCCCTTCCTTACGACCGTTTAGCTGAACAAGTGCTTGTCTATGGATCCGGGCCAGTGCAGCTTCTCCGATTCGCTCTATCTTAGGCTCGATCGGAGGTCTTAGGGTTCCGAGTGCCTCGAGCGTTTCGATATCACGCGCGACTAACTGCTTGCGTTGGTTTCGCGTAATTCCTGCAACCAGCGACAAATGGTCGTCGGCGTGCCGCTGTTTATCGCAAACGGGAAACCATGTGCAAACCCTGCAGAGTTCTACCGGCTCGGGATAGGTATCGCTAGGCGCTGGACCTGCCCGCAGAAAATCATTTCGGACCTTCCGAAAATAGGCAATGTAGCGGGCAACTGCGAACGATTCTACTTTGCAATCGCCCAAGACCACGTGCATGCGCTCTGGCGCGACACCTTGGATTTTGTCCAGAATGTCAGAATAGAAGCAGAGCTGGAGCACAGCATTGGCCCGAGCGGACCGCGCGAGTTTCGTTTCCACCACTTCGTAGGACCAGGAACCCAAGCCGCTCCCTCTCTCGACCTTCACCAGAAAATCCGACCGTCCTCCCCAAATTCCGTCTGTAAGGGTCCCCTGATAGACCACATCCGCCCCAGACTGAAGAGCCTTTATTGTTTCTGCGGCAGCTTCCGCCCACGAGAGCGCCTCAGGGATTTGCACCACCTTCAAACTCTTCCCCACGTCTAGCTGACGTAAATAGTTCCGCTCGTGGCGGATGCCGAGCTCTCGCAACAGCTCCTGCATCGAATCTCGGAAAAATGGTTTCTCTTGCGTGCCGCTGGTCGCCTGGTGTTCGAGCACACCTAGATGGCGGCAGGCCAGGAAGTTGACGATGTCGGTTGCCGAGAACATAGATAAGAAAATTGTGCTTGAGAAGCAGTAGTCTTCGAAATCACAACACGATTCAGCCCCGCCGTCGAGGTATATCTGCTGAACTTAACCACATGATTACTAAAACGGTTCGACCGTTTGACGGTATAATTTATTTACTCGCGTGATGCATCTGATTCAGACTGTGCCCACTTTCCATCTGCGTTTAGTACACTGAAGCTATCAGCACCGCCGTTACGAGCACTTGCGAAGGTCTCATCCATTGGGCTCGCGACCGCTGCATTCGCTTGGAGGATCGCGAAAGACATGGACGCCGATACACTCCGTGTAGCACGCGACAAACTCCTACGCGTCTTTCGTTATCTCGAGGCCCTCAACCAACATCGCAACCCTGCAAAGAAACAGATTGAGGAGCAGATCTGGACGCTTTGGCTGAAGAACCTTCCGGACCATCCCTCGATCCGACGCGGCGAACACAGGCGACGAGACGCTACGGATGCGCTTGAGAAGACCGGAGCGGCCGCTGCGGGCCAACCAGAAGAACAAGCCTTCATTCTCAAGGTGAGGCGTCCGCGGCTGACAACTGCGCCTCCTCCACCGAAAGGACTCGAATCCTGGCTCGAGCGAGGTTGGGAGGATCCCTCTAAAGATATCTCGGTTCGCACCACGCAGAACGAGCCCGGTGAACGTGGCCAGACCAAGGTCGTCAGATTCGATGGCGATCCGAATCGACTCTCGACCTTCGAAACGTGGAAGCAGCAACGAGATGCGTGGGTCAGGTTCGAAAGGCCCGCGCGTGCGTCCATGAAAATCTTCGAGGCCTTGTATGAACTCTACGGACGCCTGGACCGTGAAGCCGAGCGCGTCGAGCTTGTATTAGGGGATGGAATCCTTAGTTGGCGGAGATCGGAAGGCGGAATCTATCATCCGATCCTTCTACAACGACTGCAGCTCGAATTCAATGCAAGTATTCCCGAATTCACGCTCGGGGAGACGGAAGTCCCTGTAGAACTCTACTCGGCGCTCTTTCAATCCATATCTGACGTGGACGGTCGAGCCATCGGACGTTGCCGGGAAGAACTCGAACAGGGCAGCTTTCATCCTCTCGGCGATGACTCCACTTCTGGCTTCCTGCGCCGGCTCGTGATTCAGCTCTCCCCACGTGGAGAATTCTCTGAGGATGGCGCTCCGATAGGAGAAAAAGATGATCCTCGGGTCGGACGAGATGCCGTCATTTTCCTTCGGAACCGGACCCTAGGATTTGCTGCAGCCATCGAAGGTGTTCTCGCCGACCTACGCACGCGCGAGGACCTGCCGTGGTCTCTCCTTAATATTGTGGGTGAAGAGTCACCTCTTCCCGAGACAAACGAGCTACAGGCGGCTGCTGTTCCGCTATTGCAAACCGACCACGATGTGCTTCTGAGCAAACCCGCCAATCCGGAACAGATCCGCATTGCGAAGCAGTTGTCCGAACACGGCGGCGTTCTCGTACAAGGTCCACCCGGTACCGGCAAGACTCATACGATCGCGAATCTGATCGGCCACCTGCTCGCACAAGGAAAGAGTGTGCTGATTACCAGTCACACCACGAAGGCATTGCGGATGGTGCGCCAGCATGTGGTTGAGGAACTGCGGCCGCTGTGTGTAAGCGTGCTCGAAAGCGACCTCGAAAGCCGGAATCAGCTCGAAAGCTCCGTTGGCTCCATTGCCGAGCGCCTCTCCCGCGCCGACGGCCCTGCTCTGGAGGCCGACGCCAATCGGCTCGAACAGGAACGCCGCGTGCTTCTCAACAAGTTGGAAGAAGTTCGCACTGAGCTCATCGCAGCGCGTTCCGACGAGTACCGGGATATTGTCGTTGCCGGTAAGGCTTGGTCGCCTTCCGACGCAGCCCGCAAAGTCTCAGCAGAACAGAACGTAAACGGTTGGGTTCCAGGTCCCGTAACTCCAAGTGCTCCCCTTCCTCTCACTGTCGGTGAGTTGATTGACCTCTATCACACCAATGTCACTGTGGCCCGGCAGCACGAAATAGAGCTGTCCGGTCCTTTACCGGACCCTTCCGAGATCCCCAACCCTCAGAATTTTCGTTCAACTTTGGAGGAGCGCGAAAGACTCCATAAAGAGGACCTGAGCGTTGGATCGCAGCTTTGGCGGCCAGACTCCCCCTTGGATGCGAAGCGCATCGAAGCTCTGGCGGACAAGCTTGCTTCCGCTGCCGAGCCGCTTCTCGGCAAGGAAAAGTGGAAGCTCGACGCCGTCTACGCCGGCAAATATAGCGGAGCCCACCGTCAGCCTTGGGATCAGCTTCTCCATTCCATTCGCACCGTCCACACAGAAGCGGCAAGAGTTCAGGAGACCGTGTTAAAGCTTGCGCCGCAACCCGCGCTCACACATACGCTTGAAGATCAGGAGCGAATTGCCACGGAGGTTCTTGCTCACTTTGAACAGAACGGAGGGCCTGGATTCTTCACTTTTCTCACGCATCGCAGTTGGAAAGCGTTCGTCGATGGCTCCAAAGTAAATGGCAAAATACCAACTCATCGAGAACACTTCGAGGCCTTGCGCGCATCAACACGTATGCGCATCTGGAGACGTGAGCTTGCGAATCGTTGGGACCGCCAAGTGGCCTCAAGCGGGTCGGCTTCTTCGAGCGTAATGGGATCGGAGCCAGAGAAAACTCTCATCCAATTCTGTGATCCCATCGCCAATTGCCTAGCATGGTATGAAAAAACCTGGCTTCCGCTTGAAAAGGAACTGAAAGAGCTCGGCTTCCTGTGGGACAAGTTCATGGCCGATCAGCCGGTTGTCGTTGGCCCAACCGGGGAGATCACCCGTTTGGCGAAAGCCGTGGGCGGTCCATTGCCGATAATTCTCGCGGCTCGCTTCGACCGAATCCATTTGCAACAAATCGAGTCTTACTTACAAGAACTCCGTGGGCGCCTAGAAACCCTCAGCGCTTCCTCGCCCGCCTCGCGCGTTACTGGCGATTTAGCAACTGCCGCGAGTGGCACCGATTCAACGGCGTACCTACAAGCCTTTGGCGCTTTAGCAGACTTGCGAAGTCGCCGAGACGATTTCAACCGTCGTAACGCGCTCTTGAACAAACTGGAAACGGCAGCGCCTTCCTGGGCAGCCGGAGTCCGCAACAGATACGGTGTGCACGGCGGAGAGCAACCCCCAGGCGATCCAGAAGTCGCTTGGGTCTGGCGACAACTCGTCGGGGAACTCGATCGCCGCGCCTGCGTTTCACTCGAACAACTGCAAGCAAAAAGCGACAAGCTTCGTGAACAGCTTCGACGCGTCACCGTCGAACTGATTGATCGCCGCGCATGGGCCTTTCAGGCCAAACGCACGACATCGCTGCAGCGCCAAGCTCTTATCGGCTGGCTCGATACCATCCGCAGAATCGGGAAAGGTACAGGTATACGTGTGCCAATGTTACGGGCCGAGGCGGCAAAAAAGATGCGGGAATGCCGCAACGCCGTGCCGGTATGGGTGATGCCTCTCTCGAGGTCGTTGAAAATTTCGACCCGCGAAGTGCGCGCTTCGATGTCGTCATGATCGATGAGGCGAGCCAGAGTGACGTTATGGCCCTTATGGCGTTGTATCTCGGCAAAACAGTCCTGGTCGTTGGCGACCACGAACAGGTCAGCCCCACCGCCGTCGGGCAGGACCTCGGTATTATCCAGAATCTGATCTTTGAACACCTTCAGGGAATCCCCAATTCCCATCTCTATGATGGACAGATTTCGATTTACGACCTTGCACGGCAATCGTTTGGCGGAACGACTTGCCTTGTGGAGCATTTCCGGTGTGTCCCCGAGATCATTCAATTCAGCAATAAGATTTCTTATGACGGCCGAATCAAACCGCTCCGCGATACCAGCAATGTTATCCTTCGGCCGCACACGATCTCCTACCGGGTGCAGGGAGCAAGCCGGGACGAAAAAGTCAACTCACAAGAAGCGCTTGCCGTAGCATCGCTCATTTGTGCCGCGATCGAGCAACCGGAATACGGCAAGACCCGCACCAGCTTCGGAGATGTCTCTCTACTTGGCGAGGAACAAGCCATCGAGATAGAGCGCCTCCTCAGAAACCATCTCCCGCCTAACACCTACGAACAGCACCGGATCCTTTGCGGAAATGCTGCTCAATTCCAAGGCGACGAACGAGATGTTGTCTTTCTTTCGATGGTCGATACTGCCGAGCGAGGCCCGCTCTCTCTTCGCGACAGACAACTTTTCAAACAGCGATACAATGTTGCCGCCAGCCGCGCCCGCGATCAAATGTGGCTTGTCCATTCCCTCAACGCCCAAACCGACCTTAAAGCGGACGACTTACGGCGACAACTCATTGAACACGTCGAAGACCCTTCTCACCTGATGCGTGTTCTAGAAGAGAAAAGCAAACGTACCGAATCCATTTTCGAACGCGAAGTACTGAAACGCTTGGTTGTCGCCGGTTATAGAGTTACCGCCCAGTGGCGGGTAGGAGCATATCGGATTGACCTTGTCGTTGAAGCAAACGACAAGCGCTAGCAGTGGAATGCGATGGTGATCGTTATCATCCTATCGAGAAGCTTGGCGAGGACATGGAACGTCAATCTATTTTGGAGCGGATGGGCTGGGTCTTCTCTCGGGTTCGCGGCAGTGAATTCTTCCGAGATGCCGATCGAGCGTTAGCTCCTGTGTTTGCCAAGCTAGAGTCGCTCGAGATCCTTCCACTTGGCGAAGACAAGAAGGATGAGCCTCGTCCGTCAAATGAATTAGCCGACCGCGTGATTCGGCGGGCGGAAGAGCTTCGAGTCAGTTGGTCTTCTGTGGACTCGAGCTAAGGCCGCCTGGACATTCTTTTAGCGATCCCACAATGGATGCCGTCACTGACAGCGCATCGACCCACATCAGTCGGTCCCCGGTTGCGATCTTGTCAGTCGTCCACTGCTTTTTGGCTCATCGTACTTGGCATGTTGTGTCCTAAGACGCTAGTTGCGCCGTAGGACCACGTTTGCCAACTTCACCGGGAACGGACAACGGGCCAAGTGCCTTTGTCGGACTTGACGGACAGCGCCGTTACAGTAATTCTGACTATCTAAATGGCACAGGAAAATCAAGACATCCAGACTAATCAAGGCACGCTATCTGAACGCGTCGAAGGATTTAGGCGTGAGATCCAATCGCTGATAAAGCAGGGAGTCGAGCACCCGCGATTTGAGTTCAAACGATCCGCCTCTATTTCCAACGACAATCTCGACGACAGGCTAGACTTCATCAAATTCTTGCAGGGCATGGCCAACGCCGAAATTACCGGCGAACGGTGCATCATCTTAGGTGGCGACCCAAAGGAGAAACGGTTCTACCCCGTATTGAACACGGCGGAGTTCGATCAGGCAACTGTTTTACCCGTCCTCGCGAAGTATCTGGACCCCGTGCCGCGATTTGAAGTGTTCAACAACTTGCAGACGGATAGTGGTGAAGCCTTCGTCCTGATAATCCTTGATGAAAATCAGCCACGACCGATCGTCGTCAAGACAGAAAGCAAACGAAGCGATGGTAAAATTCGGTTACAGATTGGGGATATTTGGATCAAGAAAGGTACTGCATTGCAATTGGTGTCGCGAGCGGACCTCGACGCTATGTACCGGGCTCGAATGGAGGAGGAAGCAGAAGACCGAGCTCGGAAGAGATTCAAGCATTTCAGCGAGATATCTTCTCTGTCCCCTTTAGTTCCTCCACCAAATCGTCTGCCCACCCGTAAATTACTCGCCGGTCCTGCGCAAGAATTTAGCGCGTTCGTCGAAGAGCTGATCGCTACCAATGATGCCGGAAGGTTTAGCATGCTTCTTGAGCTAACCCGCGAGTCCCTGGTTGACGGTTGGGACAATCTGACTGAGCGGCACTCCGGACACCCTTCTTCAGCTCAGCAATACGTGTTGGAAGTAAACAATTTCTTCCGAGATAGTTTTCTTCCGTCACTCCAATCACTCGTGTCCGTAGGCATGCTGACAATTAAGTACGATTCCCACGCAGATTGGCTCCGATCCGCCATCAATATCCTGTTGGAGGCGTTTGAAGCGTCAAAGGAACTTCAAAGATTAAAATCTGGATGGGTCGTTCAAGGCCCTGATTCCCTGCCGTCGTGGCGGCCAGCGTTTGAAGTATACGTGAGTGTGAGGTCTATTGCAGTTTACGCGGTGAGACGCGATAAACTCAAATTTCTGGGTCCAATTCTTCCGCAATTCGTTAAGCCATTATCAATCGGCTACGAGCAACGCCCAATTACACCGTTTATGTTTTGGCCCTTGCCGAGCAATTTCGACGGTGGCGACTTCACCCAAGGAAGGAGTGCCCTCTTTTGGAAAGAAAGAATCTCAACATCGTGGGGCAACTACTTTGGGAAATATGAAAAATTCCTGGGTCCTGCTTGTGAGCTTGAGTTTGTACTGGAACTAAATTCATATCTTGGGACAAACGGAGTAGCGGATCCAGAACTCCAACGCTGGTTGGAGACTAATCGTCAAAATACCACATTCTTTTATGTCCCGGATCTATACGCGTACGACCTCCAGCGGACTGTTCGAATGGCAGAGCGATGCTATGACCTGATTGCTTCTGATAAACCCTTTCCGGCTGACTTGGCGGTCGAGCCAGCGTTGTTTGCTCTGGCGTTCAAACAAAAGACGCGTGACCAACGGCTACTGATTTATGGCGGCTTCTTGCATCACCTCAGGACTTGGCAGGAAACCGCTATGCTGCAACAGCGTCGTTTCCCGTTCTCTTACAACTGGGAGGGACGACTTTTGGAAATCGTAAAGCGATACAGGGAACAATTGCCAAGAAAGACGCCGGACACCTAGCTACCGCGTTGTATTTTGCTGAATTTGTCGGCTACGCGTAACTTATAGCGATTGTAGCGATTGTTTCAATAGGAGCGGCTGCAACGCCACCCCTACCAATTTTCCCGTTGTCTTCAATAGGATACAAAACCGCAGGGGGCAATAAAGGGGAATTAAGCCACTCGCGCAGGCAAAACGAGGCGGACAACTTTGTGGTGCGCCTCGCGCTTGCTCTTCTCCATCGCTCTTCCGTGCACTGCTTTTGAAACTTTTTCCACTATACCGAAACGCGATGGGATCTGAAGACGGGAGGACTTGCCGGAAGCGGCAAATCGCATTTGTAGTGCGTGACCAAGCGTTACGGTGCCCCGCTATTGCCTACTTTGACTTCCTCATACGATGTAATAATATTGGCAATATCGATATCCTGATACTACAAGAACCTTCGGGCAGTTCTATACTTGCTCAAAATGCGCAGCTACATCATAAAAAATAAGTTTTACGGTAAGCGTTTCATTGGGCGAGAGGTTTACTACCAAGGCTTTAAGAGAAAGCCAGACTTTCTCAAGCCCAAGGGCCAGGGATTTCCTGGTGGAAAACATCTCCTGGAAACGCTCGAATCCAAGCTGAAAAACGTTCGGCTCATCTTGACGCCTGCCAAAGATCATATTGTAAAGGTCGGGAAGCGCCGCGATGTTTACATCTCAGAGAAAACGCTCAAACGCTTTAACTCTATCGTCCGGCAAAAGGACAGAGAAACAAAACTCGATGCAATGAGTATCGTACTAGCCGCAGTTTTTGCTGACACTTTCGGAAAAACCGATCGCGTCGAGACCTACCGTCGCGGTATGTTCACTCGCGTGTTGAACGATGGTTTCGATCCGCGATTCCTGTCAATGGAAGACGTTCGGGCGGTAACGAAATTTGCTGCGAAGCTCGCAGCTGACCCCCACGTGGTCGGCTTCGATGAGAGAGATGCTGTAAGAAGAAAAAGGAACGTCCAAGCTCATATATCTCAAAAAGCTTATCGGCGAGTTTGAAATGCGACTGACAAAGAACATCGGCGAGAATGACTGGCAGGCGTATTTCTCAGAAAAGATTCTTTACTTCCAAGATAGCTATATCCGAAAAATAGAGAAACCGAACATCGCCGTTGTGACAACGCAGTTTCCGGACTTCGGCGTAATCACGGCTGACGATTATTTGGATCTCATTGAAATAAAGACGCCGAATACCCCTCTCTTAAACGAGGACACATCTCACAATTCTTTCTACTGGTCAGCGGACATCGCCAAGGCCATTGCGCAAACTGAATCGTATATTGAAAGCGTCACGGGAAGAAAGGCAGATATCATTGTCCAAATCGAGAAGCTCACTGGTCTAAAACTCAAGATCGTAAAACCTCGCGGGATTATTATCGCGGGATCAACTTCCCAATTCGCAGGAAGTGCAGATAAAAGGGATTATTTCAGAATGTTGAACGAAGGGCTAAAAAATGCGGAGGTTATTCCCTACGATGATCTTTCCCGACGGCTGCGAAATACCGTTACCAGCATCGAAAAACTCGAAGCAGGCTTGAAAACTATAAAGCATAAGGTCAAGAAAAAAGAACGGCGCTAGTATCAGGGCTATTGCCGAGACGGCGCAGATATCCACTCGAAATCATAGGCCAGTAGCCTCTTGGCTGTTTTTGGGAGATGGCGTTATGCGATCAAAACGATCACGGAGTGGTCGGAGTCATAGTCCTTTGTTTTTCCTTGTCGTTGTGGACGAAGATGAGAAAGTTTTCAACATCGTTGGTCCGATGACGGATGACAGCGAATGGAATGCAAAAATAATCGAACTTCAGAAATCCGGCAGGAATGTCAGATGCTTCGCGAGCGGAACCGAGCGCTCAGTGGATCAACTTGCGGCCTTATTCTCCAGCCAGACCGGCTTTTCGTATTCGAATACATTGATCACGAATGTACCCCGACGCCGCGATTCCTATCAGGGACCGCTACCGGATTATGCAGCTCGGGCCGATAGGAGTCGGGTAGTAAAGTTGCTCTGCAAGTCTTGTGGGACTACGCGGTGGGCTGAGATGAGCGCTGACTATCCAGGCGAAGACGTACTTAGTAAGGCGCAGGCTATGGATTATTCCGCTAGGTGTTTGAAATGTGGAGATATCGCGCGTGACCCCTACAATTGGTATCGGTAATGCCAAGGCCTTCTTGTAATTCGAATCGGTGGGTTGTACTTGACGTACGTGGTCCAACAGCATCGAACTTGGAACTTTCTGCCCGCTGCAAAACTGTCCATCTTCTCCTATACGAATCGAGAAGAGCATCAACTTTTGAACATATTCACAGCCCGCGGTAGGATTCAAAGTAATGAACGGCAGCCCATTTGAAATTAGAAACGCGACTCGCGTTAAGCCCGTCGGTCTGTGCATCTATTGCGGCAAAACTGAAGGCCTGACTGAAGAGCATGTAGTGCCGTTTGCCTTGGGCGGGAATTTGATTCTTCCGAATGCCAGTTGTACGAAGTGCAACAATATAACATCAGCTTTTGAGCTGCGGGTCCTGCGAGGATTCATGGGCGACGCTCGGGTAGCCGGTGAGTTTCCAACACGGCACCCAAAAGACCGACCTACTACAATCCAGATTGGAATTAAACGAAAGGGCAGATTTGAACCAGTGTCGATTCCCGCTTCTGAGGCGCTCGGCGTTATTCAGCTCCCCAAGTTTGAGCGTGCCGCATTTCTTGCCGGTAAACCTCCCGTGAAAGGCATTAACATTATCGGCGTAGAAACTATTGGATTCGGGAAATCGCCTAAAGAGGTCGCTTCTGCACTCAGAGTCAAGGCTCTTCAGACAACAGCTGAAATTGATGCATTTGCTTTTGTCCGTATGCTCGCAAAAATTGGCTATAGCTTCGCCGTTGCGAACATAGGTCCATATCCGCTGAACGAAGTTCCCCTGCTCCCTCTAATTCGGGGGACAGCAGATGATGGGGGTACTCTGGGTGGGTTCAGCCGACTATCGACTGAGTATCGAAGATAAAAAACCACAACATGCGCTCGGACTGCTAGACCACTCTGGTATCTGCGGAGCGGTGGCAGAAAACGTCCTGGTTGCGCGGATAAAGCTTTTCGCAAACACCGATGCAACGGGGTACGAGATCTTAGTTAGGAGAACTCGGAAATGAGAAAGAACGACCTTTGACAACTTCGTATTGGAGAATAGAATTCAAGGCAATAACGATGGACGATATACAAAGAACGCACGAACACGCTGCAGGCGACGCGTTTGTTGATTGGTACAACCGAGAAAATGGGAAACAGTTCGTTTACGATGAGCGCCCGCGCGAAGCTCCAGATCTAAGATATGTCGACGCAGGCGATATTTTGGACGTTGAGATCACAAACGCGTACTACGATAAACGCGACGCTGAGATGCAGTGGAAAAGTGCCCGCAAAGAACCTGATGCCCCTATTCGATGGAGCGGCACAAATTTTGACCAGGCATTAGTGGAACAGATCAACGCACGCCTGACAGATAAATGTTCGAAAGACTACGGCCGAAATTGTATTTTGGTGGTCAATACCCTTCCAGCTCTGACCACCGCTGATGAAATGGAGAAAATGCTGCCGCAAATCACGATACCCAATAAAAACCCTTTTGCCGGCATCTACCTTACAGGCAATTTCCCCGATAGTAGTTCGAGTCAGGGAGGATTCAGATGCTGGCATTTGGAAAAACGGAATGGATGCTAGCGGAAGGTGATCTGAAGCACGCGATAAAAGCTCGCGGTCGTCAGCCAATCTTCGTCTCCATAGTGTTATTCGGGCTTGGCCCCCAAAAAGCTCATTTCTAGCTGTGACTCGAAACGGTATGGACTAGCAAATTCGGGTGGTTGCAGGCCCCCGAAACCTATCGATGAGTTTCGCGAGATTACCGGAAAAGCGCGGTACACAGCGAGGTACACAATAGCGATGTCTAAGAGTCCCTTGCAATGACTTAGGATGCCGTCCGTGCTCTTGTAAGTCGTTGCAAGTACTTATGAATCGCTCACTGTCACTGCAGTGACCTCGATTTGAGATTTCCCCCAACCAGACTTGAACGAAGCCGCCCGCGCGGCAGACGCTTCGCGTGAGGTGAAGGAGCAGTGGTTGCCTGGTGTCTGAGATAAATTTGGGTCACAAGGAGGTGTCCCTGTGACCCATCTCAGAAAAATGATGCTGGAGGAACTCCAGCGTCGTAATTATGCCGAGACTACCATAGAGTCGTACATCCGCGCCGTCGAAGATTTTTCTCGACACTTCAAAATGTTCCCCGGATCGCTTAGGCCCTCGACACATTCGTGAATATCAAGCCGAGTTGTTTCAGAAGCGGAAGTTCTCATCGAACACAGTGGCGCAACACCTGGCGGCGCTACGCTTTTTCTACGTCAAGACGCTCAAAAAGGCCTGGAGCATCACGGAGACGCCCTACCCGAAGAAGGCCAGTCACCTGCCCACGATCCTCAGTCACGAAGAAGTCGCGCGACTCATCGATGCGGCTCACCCTCCCTTGCATCGCACTCTGCTGATGGCGCTCTACGCCACCGGACTCCGGCGTGCCGAACTCGCGCGTCTGAAAGTCAGCGACGTCGACAGTCAGCGCATGGTGATTCACGTCCAAGGTGGTAAAGGCCGCAAGGACCGCGATGTGCTGCTCAGTCCAACTTTGCTCGACGAACTCCGGCGACACTGGCAGCGGTTGCGACGAAAGCCCAACGTATGGTTATTTCCTGGCAAGAGCAGCCATACCAGCGATCGCCCCATCACTCCCAAGGTGATCTACCATGCCTGTAAACGAGCTGCCCGGCGGGCCGGTCTACCGAACGGCGTGCATCCGCACACGCTGCGCCACTGCTTTGCCACGCATCTCCTCGAAGCGGGCGCAGATCTGCGCACCATCCAGTTGCTGTTGGGGCATAGTGATCTCGAAGAGACCACCATCTACCTGCACCTCTCCGAGCGTCACTTGAATGCGACCGTCAGTCCTCTGGACTCGCTGAAGTTAGAAGACAGGTCACCCCAGGACGAGTAGATGGACCGGCCACCGCTCGAGGTGGCCGATCTGGTCCGCGCCGCGGGAAATACATTCATCGAACGAAGCCGTAAGTGGATCGCTTGGAAGCATGTCAAAGTGCTGCTGGCCATTTTGCGGTGTCGCACTGCCGCGCTCGGCGGCCATCTCGATGAATGCACTCGCTGCGGACATCGTGCCATCTCCTACAACTCGTGCCGCAATCGGCACTGTCCAAAGTGTCAGGCAGGGGCTCGTGACCGCTGGCTGGAAAAGCGTCGCCGGGAACTTCTTCCGACTCCTTACGTGCATGTGGTCTTCACCCTTCCGCGTCATTTGGCCCCGTTGGTCTTGCAGAACAAGAAGGTCATTTACGATCTCCTGTTTCGCACCAGTGCGGAAACCCTTCTCGAAGTCGCTCACGATCCCCAACATCTCGGTGCAGAGATCGGCTTCTTCAGCGTGCTGCACACCTGTCTCTTGAGGGCCTACGGCCCGCGAAACCTTATGAAAATGTCTCGAGTGTAGATGGCAACGGCTCGGAGCGGCGAGGTCGAGACTCAGTGGAGAAGTCGAAGCCGTAGACTGTCTGATCCGGAGCGTGCGTGATTGAGCGAATAATTGGGCGTTGTCTGTCTTCCCCTGGGGGAGCGGTGATAGCCCGTGACCCTGGTTAAGGTAACTGCGGCACGCTCTCCGCTCCCGCCAGGAGGAACTATGTCCTACAGAATAGCGGGAATCGATGTTCATAAAAAGATGCTGGCGGTAGTTGTGTCCGACGTGCGAAGTCGAAGGCGAGTATCCAGTTTGAGCGGCGGCATGTTTGGCAGCAACCCCGAGCAACTGCGATTGCTAGCCGAATGGCTGCTACAGCAGGAGGCCGAGGAAGTCGTCATGGAATCAACGGCGCAATATTGGAGACCGGTTTGGGAAGCACTGGAGCGGTACTGGAAACCGATATGCCAGAAGCGGGAAGGCGCACGATCGGCATCGGGAACCTTACATCTGGCGCAGGCGCAGTCTAATCGCGGGCGGCGGGGACGCAAGAAGGATTTCCTCGATGCCGAACGTCTGGTGAAGCGGTTGGTGGCTCAGGAACTGAATCTGAGCTTTGTGCCCGATGCCGAACAGCGTCTCTGGCGGACGGTGGTGCGCCGAAAGTCCAGCTGACGCGGAACCGGGTACGGTTACAGAACCGAGTAGAGACTCTGCTGGAAGAAGCGCATATTAAGTTGTCCAGCCTTGTCTCGGATCTACTGGGCCTCAGTGCACAGCGCATGCTGAAGGCGCTGGCCGACGGGGAAACCAACCCAGCAGCGCTGGCTGCACTGGCTGATCAGAAGTTGCATGCCACGCAAGAGCAGTTGTGTGACGCTTTCGGCGCGTGCACGGAGCTCAATCCTGTCTATCGGAGGTTGCTAAGATGATGCTTGAGGAGTTGCGATTGATCGACGAGCAGATCGGTCAACTCGACCAGGAAATGGCAAATCTGCTTAGTCGACATCAGGACGCGGTCGAACGGCTGGCGGAAGTACCTGGGCTAGGACGTGGATTCAGCACAGCAGATCATTGCCGAAGTGGGTGTCACGGCGGCGACCTTTCCTTCGGCCAAGCAGCTCTCCTCGTGGGTGGGTGCATGTCCCGGAGAGGAAGAGAGCGCGGGCGTGAACAACAGCCACCGATCCCCCAAGGGTAACCGTCACATGCGACGCATTCTCAATCAGGCTGCTAATGCGGCAGTCAAGGCAAAAGGAAGCATTTTCGAGATTGTGTATCGTCGGCTGGTACCGCGCCTCGGACACAAACAAACTATCGGGGCGGTTGCGCATCGGCTGTGTCGCCTCATCTGGAAAATTCTCCACCACGGAGTCCGTTACGAAGAACGGGGCCCGGCGGTTACCAAAAATCTAAGCAAAGGCGCACTGCCAAGATGATCCGGCAACTCCGAAGCCTCGGCTATCGAGTTGAACCCGCAAAGCCTCAACCTAGCCAAGCACAAGCGCAGTGATTTTCGACCCTGGAGTCAAAAACTCGACATTCACCCGCATGTACATTGCGTGGTGCCCGCCGGTGGGTTGTCGCTCGATCACACCCACTGGGTTCCCGCATCCGAGCAGTTCTTTCTTCCTTGCGAGGTGTTGCGCAAGGTCTTTCGCGGAAAGTTTGTCAACGCTCTCAAGCAGGCCTTCCGTAACGGTCAGCTTTGTTTCCACGGAGATCTCACACTCCTCGCTCAGCCGAAAACCTTTGCCGCCTGGCTTCGACCCCGTACCGGAAAAAATGGATTGTCTACTTGAAACCACCCTTCGGTGGCTCACAGTTTGTGCTGCAATATCTCGGCCGCTACACCCATCGCGTAGCCATCTCCAACCATCGTCTGGTCTCGTTTGCTGATGGGAAGGTCACCTTTCGTTGGCGCGATTCCGCCCACAACAACGAACAGAAGTTGCTGACCCTATCTCTCGATGAGTTCTTGCGCCGCTTCCTACTGCACCTGCTCCGGAAGGTTTCGTGCGCATCCGAAACTTCGGCTTCCTGGCCAACCGCAAGCGTGCCACCGCCTTGCCACTTTGCTTTCATCTGCTCGGCGAGGCACCGCAAACCGAGCAGACGGCCTCACCCACAAGTCAGCTTTGGCTCTGCCGCAAATGTGGTGGACCAATGCTGGTCATCGAAAGGCTTACGACTGCTGCAATCCAGCTTCGTTCTCCGCCCCTCATGATCACCGCTGCCGCATGAAACGACTCAACCACAGCTCGGAAACTCTGCGTGCTTCTGCACCATTCGTCGTTCTCCGCCTTGCCGCCGAACAAATCGCTTTTTCCCGCTTCTCCACACTCTCCGTTTGCGGTCATCTTGCTTTTCTGCCAGCTCCAGCCCACGCGGTGCTGTCCTCTGCGCTTCGCCGCACAGCTTCGGCGCACCTCGACGCCCTACC
Source organism: uncultured Acidobacteriota bacterium (assembly GCA_963705755.1). Lineage (GTDB taxonomy): Bacteria > Acidobacteriota > Terriglobia > Acidiferrales > UBA7541 > Acidiferrum. The sequence continues at coordinate 19,183 of CAVPKZ010000070.1, forward strand.
TTCCTCCATTGAATTTGCATAGGGCCCGCGTCCGCCGCAACCGCGGGCGGCTCCCTTCAAGTCGATGTATCGAAAGCGCGCCAGAGCATCACGCTTTCATCAGCATTCTTCTGTTGATGCGCGCTTCCGATACATCACTAGGACTTCTGAGGAACTAAAGGCACTTGTCCGGTTTCGGCTGCGGGCACTGGCCTTCTATGCAACGCAAGGATTGTCAAACAAAGTCATAAGCGCCATGATGTTCTCGGCTTCAAAGCTGGCACGGTCAGGCAAAGGACCAATCGCATTGCGACCACATTATTTAGCGTTGATTCTGATTCTCGTCGCACCGGGTCCGTCCCGGTCACAAGAGGCTGCTGCCTCCGGCCTGAAAGGGACTGTTCACTCGGCACTTACCGAAGACTTCGGTGATGAGAACTGTGGGTCTGACAAACCACTCGGCTCACTCTATGAGATTTATGACGCGCAAGGGTATGTGATAAGGCATCTGTCGAAGGGTTCGGGTCGAGGCCTACAACCGCGAGCAACGCTATCGCGTCATTGTCTGGCCAGCAGGTCCTGAAGGCACGCCGAAGCCAGACCGCTACGACATGAATATCGAAGGTCGGAGCGATTCTTATACGCGTGAAGCAGACGGTGGCTATGTGATTCCCGGCATTCCGCCGGGACACTACAGACTGGTGAGTGTGGCGTGGTCGGGAGCAGAGTACCTGGAGAGGGGACACAAGATTCGACGTTACTGACGCGGACGTGACACTGCACTTAACTTTGGGCGGCCTAGGGAGAGATTCAAGGTGTAGTGAAGCCGGACGACGCGCAGGCCAGAGTTCCCACGGGAGTGATGATCGGTATCGAATCACAAGAGGGTGCAGCGCAGGGCATCGATGTGGATACAAGAGGACGCTTCATGTTCGGGCGTGTGCTTCCGGGCGGATATGAGTTCAAACTTCTGAAGAAGCCAGCCGGGATCGTACTGCGAGGGGTTCGGTGCGGCGGTGTGGAAGTGACCCCGGATACGCCCTTGCGAGTGGGTGCTAGGCAGAAAATCACCGGCTGTGAACTCGTGGTAGGCCGCGAGGATTCCAAGACCAGCACCGAGTATCCAAGCGAGTCTGCTAGCAGCCTCGTTGAGCAGTTCAAGAGCACGACGATATTCTGGAAACAATTTGAGGTGGCCAAGAAGATTGTCGCGCTCCACGATAAGAGCGTGCTTCAAGACCTCGAACCTTGGCTCAGCAACGAGGACCGGCACGCGAGAGGTGACGCGGCGTTTGTTTTTGCCTCTCTTGGTGATGACCGTGGGTTCGATGTGATCAAGGCGATTGTCGATGACCGGTCGATAGGCCTAAAGGTGATGGAATACCGGGTGGCGGCTGGTCGCTTCAGGCCCAGATCGCGGCCGATCGTTATTACGCCGCACACCTCTTCGGGGATTTGAAGGACGCCTCGTGCAGTTCCCATACTCGTCCCGCTATTGAGCGATAAAGATGTCAATTGGATTGTTCCCTGGTCATTGGGAGAAATCGGCGACAAATCAGCGATTCCCCCATTGATTGAAACACTCGATGACAACAGCCCGGACATGCGCGTTCTCGCCATCTATGCTCTTGAACAACTCCACGCTAAGGAAGCGCTGCCGCGACTTCGCATTTTGCGCGACGATAATGAGAGGATTCATTTCGATGGCCTCGTTTCGGTTGCCGAAGCGGCTAGGGCAGCCATAGCGAAGTTAGAAGAAATGCCACAATAGGTCCCGATGAGTCGTGCGGGCATCATTCAGCAGCAATACACTTCCTCGAACCGGACTCTCGCCCACTTTGCACGATTCATAACTGCGTGTATGGCTGCTACAATCGTCAATCGGGCAGGATGTCATCACGACTCACTTCAATGATCCTCGTAAGGTAGGAAATTCGGAGAGGCCAGAATGCAGGGTCTAACCGTTTTGCGAATCCTGTATGCATTGATCCTGCTGACACTTTCGGCAATGACCGCCGCTGCGCAAGCGAGTGTCCGAGAACCTGTGCCAGGTGATGCCGTACGAAACATTATCGCGGCGTTCAAACAACATCCAATCGTCAGTCATCGGTGAGGCGCACTGGTTGCGGCAGCCGCAGCGATTTCTATGTGCGCCTGGTCCGTGACCCGGCGTTTCAGGAAACTGTTCAAGATATCGTCATCGAATTCGCGAGTCAGAACAACCAGCCTCTGCTTGATAGATACATCAGTGGGTGAGATCCTTCCGATCGAAGACGTGAGACATATTTGGCGAGACACTACCAAAGTGGCGTCGTGGGAGTCGCCGATTTACGCGGATTGGCTTGCCGCGATTCGTGAAGTGAACCGAAGGACTCCCCGTTGCTCATCGGTCAGGGTGCTCGCGGGTGACACCGCAATTGATTGGAGCAAGATACAGAGTCACTCCGACTGGGCAGCGCTCGGTGACAACAACATTTCTATTTCGAACGTTGTCATAAGGCAGGTCCTCGAAAAGAAGCATCATGCCTTGGTTGTTCTGGGCAGCAATCACGTTACGAAATCCGGCGATCGCAACGGTGGCGATAACACGACTACCAGAATCGAATCTCGCTACCGTGGTTCCACTTACGTGGTGATGCTGCTCTACGTCGGCGCGCTCGACCATGCTTTGGAAGATCAGCTTGGTTTACCCCAGGAAAATGCTCCTGCGCTCTACGAGCTGGCGGGAACACCTCAGGCGAAAGTACGCGATCCAAACGGAGTGGTCCTAATCGAAAGAGTAGACGCTTTGCTCTACTCGAGCCACGTCAAGGGTTCTCTCTAACGCTGCCCCCAGCAGGAAGTCTCGAACCGCTCTATCTGAAGGAAATCGACCGTAGGTCGATGATTGAGTGGGGCGAATTGAGAGCTCGAAAATTTCTTGGTCCTGCCGCGCAGTAATACTTCTAGGTGCAGTCCTTCAGACGAGAAGCCACTTTTGCGCCTCATCGGAACCGCCCGCAGCTAGAGAGGACTATCGGTCAGAATCCCGGAAGTGTGCTCCTCGCGGTCCGCAAACGGGGTTCAAGGAGGTCGAAGCGCGAACAGCTTCGTAGCACCGCGTTTCATCCAAGCGGACTTCTGGCCCGGAATAACCGTCGCTGGTGCTTCATTTCAATCCTAAGCCTAAGGCGGTCGGGTGCTTCGGTTGATACAGGCCTACCTCGCCTCCGCCGGGAAGCCGCATTTTCGTAATTGAACCCCATCGTGCTTCCTCAACGTCAGAGCACTTAACGCCCTTCTTCGCGAGCGAAGTCATCTCGGCTTTCAGATCGTCGCACATAAAATAGAGTTCCTGGAGACCACTCTCATCGGACGGGTGGAATGCCGCTTCTCCCGGCGGCAGGGCGAAGATCAGCCAGCCATGGCCCCCATCCACAGACTTGAACCCGAGAACGTCGCGGAAAAATGCGCGGTCCGCTTCGGCGTTTTTACTGTAGACAATTACGTGAGCGCCAGAAATCATTTGCCCCTCCGAAGAAATCCACACATTATAAAAGGACGCCCCTTTTATATTGCGTCGCGTAACCGGAAACTGTCCCCTAACAAAAGCCCTGACAGCGACGCGCTAGTTCAGGGTTGGTCGGGTTACTTGGGGCGGTCAAAACCAAGACGATGTTATTCCTCGCGCAGGGTTTGCATAGGGTCGACATTCGACGCTCGCAGGGCGGGCACGTAGCACGCCAGCAAAGCCGAGACCAGCAGCACGGCCGCCACCGCGCTGAATGCTGTGAAATCGACTGCGCCCACACCGTACATCAGGCTGTGCATGGTGCGGCCGACAAGATAGGCGCCGCCTAGGCCGACGACGAGTCCCAGAAATGCTAGGAGCATACCCTCTTTCAAGATGAGCGCGAGGACGCTGCGTTGGCCAGCTCCGAGTGCCATGCGCAATCCGATTTCATGCCTTCTCTGCACCACGGCGAAAGACATCACTCCATAAATTCCAAGCGCCGCGAGCAGCAGTGCTGCGCCCGCAAAGGTTCCAAACAGAAATGCGCCAAAACGATCCCCGGCCATGGATTCGTCCTTGACTTGATCCATGGTCTTGACCTCCGCGAGAGGAAGATTCGGGTTCATGGACAGGACGATCTCCGAAATGCTCTTACTCAACGCGGCTGGATCCCCTGATGCGCGCACGGCGATGCCGGCCTCCGGCCAAGGGCTTTGCGAGAAGGGCACGTCAATCTCGGGGAAGCCCTCTCCTTTCGGACCGCCGTTGTGGACATTATGGTAGACGCCCACGATCTGCCATTCGACGGGAGGACCCAGCTTGGCGATGCCGGGAGTCAGCTGCTCGACCAGAACGCGCTGTGTCAATGGATCGGCGCCCGAAAGATATCGTTTCGCGAGTGTTTCATTCACCACGGCTACACGAGCACCGCCAGTCAAATCCTGATCCGTGAACTCTCGCCCCTGGTCGACGCGGATGCCAAATGTCCGGAAGAATTCCGGAGTGACCATGTTGAAGACCGCGCCCGGACGTTTCGAAGGATCGTCAACGGCCTTCCCAGCAATTTGAAAGGGCATGCCGAAACCGGCGCCTCGCAGCGGCATGCCTGTGGATGCGGAGGCGCCTGATACGCCCGGAAGGGCGTTTATTCTGTCCAGAAGCTGGCGATAGAACGCGTTTATCTGTTGCGGATCGGTCAGTTGGCCCTCGGGAACGGGCAGAAAGAAGGTGAGCAGATGGTCGGTGCGAAAACCGAGATCGACGTGCTCGACGTTCCACAGACTGTGAAGCGCGATTCCGCCGCCAGTCAGCAAGCTGAGCGCTAGCGCGAACTCGGCAACCACAAGAGTCCGGCGCAGCCCGTGCCGGCCGCCGCTGAGTGACGCGCGGCCGCCCTCCTTTAGCACGTCGTTCAGGTTCAGCCGCGACGACTGCCACGCCGGGGCGCAACCAAAAGCACTCCCGCCAGCGCAGTGGCCGCGAGAGTGAAGAGCAGGACGGGCGCGCTCAGCCGGACATCCGCTTCATACGGCAGAGTGAAAGGCGGCATTATGGCCATGATTATTTTCAACAGCGCCCAAGCCAGCGCGATGCCTGCAATTCCTCCGACCGAGGCCAAGACAAGGCTCTCGGCCAAAAACTGGCGGAATATCTGCCAGCGCGTGGCGCCAATGGATGCTCGCACAGCTACTTCCTTCCGGCGTGTTGTCGCTCGTGCGAGCATCAAATTCGCCACATTGGCGCAGGCAATTAGCAGCACGAAGCCAACCGCGCCCAACAGCAGCCACAGAGCCAGTATCAAGTCACGGCCCAAGAAATCGTTCTTGAGCAGCTCGACGCTGGCACCCCAGCCCTTGTCCGATTTCGGGTTGACGTCCGCGATGCGGCGCGTGACGGCGTCCATGTCGGCATTCGCCTGCGCTATGGTAACTTCCGGCTTCAGGCGCCCCATGACAAACAGCCAATGAAAATCGTGATTGATCTGCTCGGGTTTGAATGCCAGCGGCACAGACAGCTTGTCTCGTCCGCGGTCGGAGACGCCGGGACGGTTGACGCCGACGATTGTATATGGCGCGCCGTTCATCGACACTGTCCGGCCAATAATCGTGCGGTCTCCGCCGAAACGATCCAGCCAGAATCGATGTGTGAGGACGGCGACATGGTCCTTTCCAACTTCACCTTCCTCAGGCAGGAAATCCCGTCCCAAGAACAGCGGCTCCCCCATCATCGCGGAAAAGCCTGGCGTGACCTCGGCGGCTTGCACTCGTTCCGGCCGGCTCGCAGTCCCCAAGTTCAGACTCTCCTCGCTCCACGCTCCTAAGCCCTGAAAAACGTCGCTCCCGCGCTTCCAATCCAAGTAGTCTCCAACCGAAACCACGTTCCGATTGCCTTGGATTTTCGACCACACCATTACGAGTTGATTGGGATCGGGATAAGGCAGCGGTTCGAGCAGAGTGGTATAGACGATGCTGTAAATCGCGGTGTTCGCGCCAATGCCCAGCGCAAGCGCCAGAACTGCGACCGAGGTGAACCCGGGACTTTTGCGAAGGAGTCGAAAACCGAAGCGAACGTCACGCCAAAAGTTGTTCACGCCTGCCTCCTCGTGCTCCGCGAGCAAGTGCTGATTGCGCAGACCCGACCGAGACATACTGCGCGTCGTCCCCCCGTGACTGAACGACGCTGCTTCGGGCATCGTACGCTTCTCCAAATCTGGACACAACGAATTCGCCCGCCAGAGCAGGTCTCAGCGAAATGACAGCAGAGTTCGACAATAGCGGGAACGGCTCTGGCAGCGGGGGCCTAACTCTTGATTGCGTCGCGTAATCGGAAAATCGAAAATCCACACATTATAAAAGGACGCCCCTTTTATATTGCGTCGCGTTCCTGTCCATTTGAACCGCCAACTTTCACGCCGGATTCCACTTGTCCGCGATCGGCCCGACGAGCCGCTCTGAAGTTAGCGAGTTCTTGACGGAGCCGGCTGTCGCGCTGTATCTTTACAGTGATACAGTTAAACAATATGCTCTTTAAGCTCAACACCACCACTGGCCAGCCCCTTTACCTGCAGTTAATGCAACAAATTCGTCACGCAACAGAAACCGGCGCCTTACAGGACGGCGACCAGTTGCCCGGCATACGCACTCTTGCCGAGAAGCTTGTTGTCAGTCCGAACACCATCGCAAAGGCCTACTCCGAACTAGAACACGAGGGACTTCTCGAATTGCGCCAAGGGTCTGGAGCATTTGTGTGCGTGAAGCGCCGAATACGATCCCTGGCGGACTCCGTTCATGTGGCTCGCCGCCGAATTCGGGACCTTATCGACCGGCTTCGGGACGATGGCCTTGTCGATGAAGAAATCCGTCGGGCCTTTGAGGCGGAACTTTTCTTTACAGGCGAGATTGCGAGGAAGCGATGACGAACGAACTCGCAATCCTCACTCACGGGCTCACAAAATCATACGGTCATGGCGAGGAGGTCGTTCGAGGACTGGATTTGTCGATTGGCCGTAATCGGATCACCGCCTTTCTGGGTCGAAACGGGGCGGGCAAAAGCACGACGATCAAGATGCTCCTCGGTCTGATTCGGCCAACCGCCGGTTCGGGCACCGTGCTTGGAAAGCAGATTAGCGACGCCAAGCAGAACCGCGAAATGCGAAAGAGAGTCGCTTACGTCGCAGAAGACAAGCCTCTGTATAGTTATATGACCGTCGAGCAGACCATAAACTTCGCCCGTTCGTTCTACTCTGACTGGCGCATAGAGGTGGAAAAAAGGCTTCTTCTCGACTCCGAGCTGCCTGCGAATCGAAAAGTTAAATCGCTTTCTAAGGGAATGCGGACCAAGCTCGCCCTATTGCTGGCGTTCGCTCGCCGGCCAGACCTTCTCATCCTGGATGAGCCAAGCGAAGGACTTGATCCTGTCGGCATCGAATACCTGCTGCGCACTCTCGTATCAAGCTCCGCCGATGGTGTCTCTATTTTTTTCTCCTCTCACCAGATTGCCGAGGTCGAGCGCGTTGCGGATCACATCTGCATCCTCGAAAAGGGTTGTCTACTAATGGATGCCTCGGTCGACCAAGTCCGCCACTCCTATCGGCGAATCGACATGGTTTTCCCGACGCCACCGTCGGAGCACGACTTCGAATTCCTGGCGTCGAGAGCGTCAAGACCGCGGGACATCAAATGAGCGTATTTGCGAGTAAAAATGCGGAAGAAGTGGTTGAGCGTGCACACAGCTTGAGCGCCGTTTCCGTCGAGGTTGCCCCCGTTGGTCTGCGCGACGTTTTTCTAGAGACGGTAAGGGAGAATTGAATCGTGCTTTGGTATAAGGCTTGGCTTGAGACTCGCTCCAGATTCCTTACGTCTCTCGCAACTCTCACCATGTTCAGTTCAATTTTCGTCCACCATGCGCTTTACATCGCTTGCATGAATACTCTCCCTGTTCAGAAGAAATCAAAAGCTCCGAATGGAGCTCAGAATTCCACCGTCTGTTGTTCATAAATCAGCAATACGTCGTAATCATGTGGATTCTCGCGGTCGTCCTTTTGGCAATGGGCGGACTCGTTCGCGAGAAAGCTCTTGGAACGTCTTCCTTGACCTTAACTTTACCCGTTAGCAGGGCGCGTACCATGCCTGTCCGTCTCGCGATGGGCATCTTCCAGGCAATTGCGCTCGGAGTGGTGCCCTGGGTTTCAGTTTTTGTAATTTCGTCGCGCGCACGAATGCCAATCTCAATTACGCAGGTCGGGTCTTATGTTCTCCTGTTGATCGGAGGAGGCCTTGTTTATTTCGCGATGGCCATATTGACTTCATCGCTGATCACTGGCAAATACGCAGCTCCAGCTCTCACCTTTGGAGTTGTGCTCCTCGCTGCAATGCTATTTGATAATTGGCTCCGGCGTTTCAACGTCTGGCGGCTCGTGACCGGGGATTTTTCTATAGATAGAAACACCTTTCTCCTTTCGAAACACCTCCCGTGGCCCGGCATACTTGCCAGTTTGTCTGCCGCAGCATTGATGCTGCTAGCATCAGTGATGGCCGTGCAAAGAAGAGAGTTCTGAAATCCACGGCAGATCCGGCTCACCCTACGCGCCTAGAAGTCCTTTCTGTGAGGTTGCCGCGCCCGGAGCATTCTCACTGGACGTATAGTCGCGTACTCAAGTGCCCCGTACTTGCCAGAAACGGGGTTGTCGGAAATGATTGCGCTGCATTGACGGTGCGAAACGGGTTATGCATTTACCGAGAAGGTGACTTGAAAAAATGCGGGTCCGATTAGGGTCCAATAAGTCGTCCCAAAGGATTCCTTAGAATACCAATGACGGGCTGTCAGCGCCGTTAAGTATCACTAAGTTCCAGCAAAATGCCAATCTGTCACGGCAGAGGTCGCGAGTTCGAGTCTCGTCGTCCCCGCCATTCTTTCTAAAAGAGTTAACTTCACTTTCGAAAGAATGGCGTGGTACACAAGAAGGTGCACATTAAGCGACACCTTTTGTGGCCACCGCGTTTTTTCCATCGGGCAGAATCATCTCCACAACCTTCTGTTGCGCGCGCCGCTTCTTGCTACTGACAGCGTGCGTGTAGATGTTCATGGTGATGTTGCAGTTGGCGTGGCGCATGAGGTCCTGTGGCTCGCCAAAATCAAGAGCGCATGTGAAATCAATAACATACAAAAACGCCTTGTAACATGTCACATGGACAAATCCCTCGTGCGGAGTTTTGGCGAAGGACACGCATTCCGAGCCGCTGAAACGGTTCCGTTCCTGCACGACTTTGATTCGAACATTCGATTCCTGGTGGCGTTACCGGTTTTAATTGCTGCCGACGTCTTCGTTTCACCCCACTATTTTCCCGGCTCTCCAGACCTTGTGACTCGATGCATAGTCATTGACGATGAGTTGCCAGCATTCCGCTCGGCGATCGACTCCGCTTTACGCCTCCGCAACTCGGTTGCTATGGAGGTTGCTCTGGTCATTTTTGTCTACACAGCGGGACACCGGATGTGGCTTAACCAGGCCGCACTAGGCGAAGCCACTTGGTACGCTAATCCTTTGGGGACACACCTGCATCTGACCGCTGCTGGATACTGGTACGTTTTCTTCAGCATCCCGTTTTTTCAATTCATCCTTGCGCGCTGGTATCTGCGGCTGTTCATTTGGTATCGGCTTCTAGGGTCCATCTCCCGGCTGCACTGGCGTCTCTACGCGGCACATCCAGATCGCGCCGGCGGAATCAATTTTTTGGCACCGCCTCTTATGCGTTTCTCCCCATCTTGTCCAGGGCGCTGTCCTCGCCGGCGTATTCGCGAATCGAGTTGTTCCTGCCGTTACAACATAAAGACGCTCCTGTCTTCTCGCGCGCACCTTGTCAGGACCCCGTATGCGTCCGTGATATAACTCTTGCTCCGGTTCAATACCTATCTAAGCTCGCAAAACATCATGCCCCCAGTCATCCAAGTCTCCGCAGTTCGCAAGACCTACGGCCCCACCGTCGCCGTCGACGAAGTGTCCTTCGAGGTAAACGCCGGCGAGATTTTCGGTCTCATCGGCCCCAACGGCGCCGGAAAAACCACCACCATGGAGTGCATCGAAGGCCTGCGCACGCCCGACCGCGGCACCATCTCCGTCCTCGGCCTCGATCCCTTTCGCCAGCTCTACGAGCTGCAGGACCGCATCGGCGTTCAACTCCAGCAGGCCCAACTGCAAAAACGCATCAAAGTATGGGAGGCCGTCGACCTCTGGGCCTCGCTCTACCACAAGAAAGCCATCGATGCCGAACGCCTGCTCGAAAGCCTCGGCCTCACCGAAAGCGCAACACCTGGTTCATGAATCTCTCCGGCGGCCAGAAGCAGCGGCTCTTCATTGCCCTCGCGCTGATCAACGATCCCGAAGTCGTTTTCCTCGACGAGCTGACCACCGGCCTCGATCCCCAGTCGCGCCGCGCCATCTGGGACCTCGTCACGAACATCCGCGAGCGCGGCAAGACCGTTTTTCTCACCACGCATCTGATGGAGGAAGCCGAACGCCTGTGCGACCGCGTAGCCATCATCGAGCACGGCCGCATCATCGACATCGACACTCCGCCAAGCTCGTCGACCGCCACTGCCCCGAGCGCACCGTAGTCCTCGCCACCGACGCTCCCGACGCCGCGGACGTTTTCGCGCCATCCCCGGAGTCGAGTCCGTCACATCCGCCGGCTAGCCGATTCACCATCCGCGGCCGCAGCGACGATCTCGTCACCGCCGTCATCCATTGTCTGTCGGAAAACCACATGCGGGTCACCGATTTCCGCACCATCCTCCCCAACCTTGAGGACGTCTTTCTCAAATTAACCGGACACTCCATTCGCGAATAGGCGCACAATGCTGCGCGGACTCTGGAAACTCACTTGGATCGAGATCAAGATCTTCCTGCGCGAGCCGCTGGGCGCATTCGGCACCATCGTCGTTCCCGTTGTTCTGTTCCTCGTGCTGGGACGAATCGCCAGCCGCGGACGCGCCCCAGCCGCCCCAGCCCCAATAGTTTCCTCCACGTCGGCCTTGCCGGTGCTCGCGTCGCTCCTGATCGCCATCAGCGCCGTGCTCTCCCTCGTCACCATCATTTCCATCTATCGCGAAGGCGGCATCCTCAAGCGCCTCCGCGCCACTCCGCTACGACCGCAGACAATCCTCACCGCCCACGTACATCGTCAAGCTGCTACTCACCGCCGCCACGCTCGCCCTGATGGTCCTCGCCGGCAAGCGCTACTACCCGGCCGGCGCTGCACGCGCCCTGTTCTCCTTCACCATCGCGCTGCTGATCAGCACCTGCAGCATCCTGTCCATCGGCTTTCTCATCGCCAGCATCGTCCCTACCGCGCGCTTTGCTCAGCCCATCGGCGCGTAATCCTTTATCCCATGTTCGTCGTCTCGGACTCTTCGTGCCCGTCGCCGCATTGCCGCCGCTCCTTCGTGTCACGGGCGCTGCCCCTCACCTACGCGGTGAGTCTCCTCCAGGGGATATGGAACGGTGAAGCCTGGTCGGCCCACCTCGGAGACATAGCCGCATTGGCCCTGGATTGGCCTCTACACCGCGATCTCCACAAAAGTCTTCCGCTGGGAGTAGCAACCCTAAGGAATAAAACGCACCCCCTTATAGTCTGAACCGGTAGAACACGTCCGAGAGCGGCGCAGAACCCCCGATGCCCTCGATGCCTGCGCCGCTCGTTCCAAGCCCCTTTGCCAACACAACAATAGATAATCGCGACCGCCCCCTTCATCTCATAACGCCTCTGAAGTTGAAGTAGTCCGCCGGAAGGCCTATCCTTTTTGTGCCCAGGAAGCGCCAGAAATGCATCGGAGAAAGCCGATATGACCTACCTGCCGGAAACGCCGTTCGACGATATCGAAAGCGCCCGCGAATACGTGAACCAGTTGCTGGCAGCTACACGCGAAGCCCAGGCCGAAATCGAAATCGAAATACTTCGCGCCACCGACCCTCAACTGGCGCGCCGGCACCAAGCCTTGCAATTGGTGAAATATAAACTGCATCAACTGACATCGCACCTCGCAGCCAGCCGCCACATCTTGAATGATCTAACCAAGCTGCGCCGATTGCTGCTGGAAGCCAGAAAAGCCCAATGAGCAACACTAGACAGAAAAGTGCGACACGCAAAAATTCATCGCTCCCGACACTCCTCCTCGTTCGCTCACTATCCGTAGTTATTGGCAGTTTTTTTCTTTTGGCCACGCCCAGGCATGCTGCCGCTGAGCCACCAATCCGAGTGGCAATTGTTGGTTTGGTGCACGGCCACGTGAAGGGATTCTTGGCAGCGCTGCCTGGCAATCAGGCCGCCACTTTGGTTGCAATTGTCGAGCCGCAGGAGGCCCTCGCGAAGGACTACGCTGCGAAATACCACCTGGACGCCAAATTGTTTTATACCGATTTGGAAAAGATGCTTGTTGCGCAGCATCCAGATGCCGTGCTCGTATACACCACCATTGTCGATCATCGCAAAGTGATCGAGATTGCCGCGCGACATGGCGTGAGCTCCATGGTGGAGAAGCCCTTAGCCACTACCCTTAAGGATGCGCTGGCGATTCGCGCTGTAGCCCGTAACTCTGGCGGCCGGACCGGCCTGTGCAGGTGCTCGTCAACTACGAGACCACCTGGTATGCCAGCAATCACGAAGTCATCGCCCAAGCGGCCGCGGGCAAGCTTGGCGAGCTGCGTAAAGTAGTCGTGCACGATGGCCACGAAGGCCCGAAAGAAATTGGCGTAGGTCCCGAGTGGCTGCCGTGGCTGACCGATCCGCAGCAAAACGGCGCCGGAGCGCTATTTGATTTTGGCTGCTACGGCGCGGACTTGATGACCGTGTTGATGCACGGCCAGTCGCCAGTAAGCGTTACGGCCGTGACGCAAACAGATAAGCCGGAAATTTATCCCCGCGTCGATGATGATGCGACGGTGATTCTGCGTTACCCGAAGGCCCAAGCGGTACTGATGCCGTCGTGGAACTGGTCCTTCGCTCGCAAAGATATGGAAGTGTACGGCAACGCCGGCTACGCAATTTCCGTAGGCGCGGACCGCGTGCGCGTCCGGTATCGCGGCGAGAAAGCGGAGCCGGACACACCGCTGACTGCGCCGCCGATACCAGAACCGCAACGCGATTCGCTAAGTTACCTGGCAGCCGTATTGCGCGGCCACCTGCAACCGGATGGCGACCTATCGTCGTTGGAAACAAATGTGGTAGTTATGCAAATTCTTGACGGAGCGCGGCGCTCAACACAAACCGGAAAAACCGTAGTACTTACACCGCTGCCTCAATAAAGATTCATTTTCAAGGCTTTTCGTATTCGAAGAGGTTGTCTTGAGGGCCACCGCTCGTTGCGCGGTAGGAAGTTTTAAATTGAAGGAACGATTTTACCTGATTGCCCGCTACTTAATTCCCCGCTCTAAATAAACAATTCCTCTTCATGTTGCTCTTCCGGCCGGCGTGGCGCGCGCCGCGAGCGCAACAAATCCAAACCTACCCGAATTCCGGTGACCACCGCCGAGGCTCTGCGCACCGGTCCCCAGAAGCCTTGCCTGACCTTCGCTCCAGTTTCTTCCACAGCTTCCAGCGCCCCAGACAAAATGCGGTCCGCATGAATCAATTGTCCGCGCAACCGGTCGGAAGCCTCGCTCAATACACGATCCATCCTCTGCGCCTGCCCACGCGCGAGATACACAATGTGCGACGCGTCCGCAACCATCTCCGAGATCCTCGGCTGCGTATCGTCCAGCAACAATTGCACCCGGCTCAGGATCGGCCCGACGCGCGTCTGCATATCGCTGACCAGCCTATTTACTTTTTCTGTGGTGCGCTTCATTTCAAAAAAAAGCGCACCCAGAATAATCACCTGCACCACCAACGCGATGGCGGCGACGATGCTGAACACCTCAAGCCAAAATTCCATGAGCGCCCCAGCCGCCCATAGTTCTGAGCGGAAAATTCGTTAAAATTGCCCCGTTAAATCGTTACGACTTTGAAGCTTCCCGCAGATAAGCTTCGCGTCCCGCGTCCACTGCTGCTGAGATCGAATCCTTCTTCCGCGAGGCCACATCCTTGCTGCGTTCGATCAATTCGTCTGCGCGCTCGCGCAGTTCGCGTGCCTTGCGCTGAGCATAATCTTTGCCTTCATCGGCTTTGCCTGCAAGATATTCGCGCGTATCTTCCCCCGACTTGGGAGCAAACAAAACGCCCACCAGCGCGCCTACACCGAGTCCAACGAGAAAATAACTCACCTTGGAACCAACATTATCAGCCATGATGACCTCCGTTGTGACCGTATAATAGCATCAAGTCAGGTTCAATACAGGCTAACTGGTAGTTGTAGTCACTTTGTTATCGGTCGTTTTGTCCTCAATCACTGAGCCATCTGTAGCGTCGCTTTCGCCACCTGGTCCGTTCAGGTGCGCGAGAATTTTCTCCGCGCTCTTCCGCGTTATTACGCGACTCAACCCCTCCACTCCCGCGCGATGTATATTTGCGACGCTGCCAAACTCCCGCAACAGCCTCTGCGCAGTCAGCGGCCCCACGCCCGGAATATCTCGCAATGCAGTTTTAATTTGCCGCTTCCCCCGACGCAAGCGGTGAAACGTCACCGCGAACCGGTGCGTCTCATCGCGAATCTGCTGAATCAAATGCAGCACCGGTGAATGATGATCCAGCACGCACGGCTCATCTTCCTGCCCATAGATATATAAAATCTCTTCGCGTTTCGCGATGCTCGCCAGGGGCTGGTTAATTATCTGCAATGATTCCAGGGCCTGCGCCGCCGCCCGCAATTGGCCAATCCCGCCATCGATCAAAATCAGGTTCGGCATGACCCGCTTTTCCGTCAGAACCCTGCTATATCGCCGCGTCACTGCCTCGCGCATGCTCGCAAAATCATCATTCTTCGCAGGCGCACCTTCCATCCCACCTTCGCCACGAATAATAAATTTGCGGTAATCCGATTTCTTCATACGGCCGTTTTCCCACACCACCATCGACGCCACAGTATCGGTGCCCTGAATATGTGAGATGTCAAAACTCTCAATGCGCTGCGGCTCTTCCGGCAAATTCAGTGAAGCCTGCACCGCTTCGCTGATCGCTTTGGACGTAGGTTTCAGCACCCGGAATCGCTGTTCGAAAGAATGCGCCGCATTATTTTCTACCAGGTCGAGAAACGCCCGCTTCGAACCCCGCAGCGGCGTAAAAATCTCCACCTTGTGCCCCGCGCGCTCTGACAACGCCTCCTCCAGCAGTGCGCGGTCGTCGAAGTCCACGGCACATGAATCGCCTTCGGCAGATACGCCGCTTCCAGATAAATTTGCTTCAACAACGAAGGCACAAATTCCTTCGGATCGAATTCTTCCAGGTCTTCCCAGTAATATTCGCGCCTGTCCACCGCCCGCCCGCCGCGCAAGTGAAAAAGATTCGCCGCCACCAGGGGAGCCTCCGCATGATAAGCCAGCACGTCCGTATCATCTCCTTGCGAAGATGCAATGCGCTGCCGGTCTTCGATATCCTCCAAGCGTCCGCAACAAATCCCGATATGCCGCAGCCTGCTCGAATAGTTCCTGTTCCGCCGCCGCGCCCATCCGCTGCTCCAGGCTCTTCATCAGGTCGTGCCGCCGCCCTTCAAGAAACAACCGCACATCGCGCGCAGCTTCCGCATAGCTTCTCGTCGGTCGTCAGTCCATCCACACACGGCCCCTGGCACCGCTTGATGTAGTACTGCAAACAAGGGCGTGGATGATGTGCGTCAGATCCACCGTGCACGAAGGAACCATGAAAACGTTTGTGAATAAAATGCAAAATACGTCGCGCCAGGCTCGCTGGAAAATACGGCCCAAAATAAAGCGACCCATCCTTCTTCACTCGCCGCGTAAAATAAACGCGCGGAAAGTTTTCTGAAGCCGTAAATTTTATGTATGGATATGTCTTGTCATCGCGCAGCAAAACATTAAATTTCGGCCGATACTGCTTGATAAGATTGTGTTCCAGAGCCAAAGCTTCCCGTGCATTGGCCACCAGAATGGTCTCAAGATCCGCGATCTCTCGCGCCAGCGACCCGGTCTTGGCATTAACCCAGCTCGATTCCAAAAAATACGAGCGCACCCGGCTTCGCAGAGAAATCGCTTTGCCAACGTACAGCACCGTCCCGCCGGCATCCCGGAAGAGATACACTCCCGGCGCGTCAGGCAACAGCGCCGCTTTTTGCGCGGTTCCATACTGCTCATCCAGCTTCCCACAATTCCTGCAAAATACCAGCCGGCCGAATTGCGACGACGCACCATGCAAATACGCCATACAACTACGATGATACCAAAGTGAATCGGAGAGAGTGGACGGCGCGAGGGAATCTGGACATCAAGCCGGAATTGAAGTCAGCCGCTCTGCCTAATTAGATGCCTATACTTTTCCATCAGATGCAACGGTCGGAGTCGCGCCTCAACACCATCTCACGATGTCTGTTGCCCGTAGCCGCATTCGTTCTTCTAACCGTACCCGGGTCGCAAGCCCAGGATTCGCAAGGCGAATCCTCCTCCACCGCTCCCAAACCGTTTCCACCCGGGCCGCCAGATTCATCCCGACCAAAATCCTCGAACAAAAAACCCAAAGATAAAGATACGCCAACCAATTCCGCAACCGATCAACCCGCCTGGTACTCGCTGCGCGCGGAAAAAGATCTTGAAGTCGGGCAATTTTATCTAAAGAAGGGCGACTTGGACGCCGCTATCGACCGTTTCCAGGACGCCGCCGCCGCCAAACCGGGCTTCGCGATTCCCTATCGCTATCTTGGCGAAGCGCAGGAAAAACGAGGCGATAAAAGCGAAGCCTTGAAATCCTACCGCCGTTATCTGGATCTTTATCCGATGCGGAAGACGCCAAAAAAATCCAGAAAAAAATCGACAAACTTTGGAGTGAAGTTGGAAAGAAAGACAAATCAGCGGGCTAAGCGGTCCAGCGCTCGGCGCGCACGTTCGAATCCCACAAAGCGTTTTTTCTTCGCGAAATTCTCGGGAATGCGACACTAAGCTGCAACCCGACCGCCGCGTCGGATGTTTCAGCTCACGTGCAGCATCTCGTGAAATAAACACATACTCCACCGCGCAAGCCGGTACCTCGGGACGATCCATCCGCCTGTTCAACAGAATCTGGTTCGGGCCCGGATCGATACCTAAATTGACGCCGCCAGCTCCGCACGCTCCAGCCAATTCGCGGTCGCTGCAACGCGCCGTCAAAATATTTCACGTTCAGCTCATCGAACAATTTGGAAAGATCGAAGTGCCGTCCCTGCGGATCGCTCTGTCGCACGCGCACTCGCCCGCTTCGCATCCGGCTGATACGGTTACGAGTCGCGTGTGAGCGCGCATACTCCAGGTATGGCTCGACCACATCTCGCGGCGCTTTTCGCCGGTAAACTTGCGACAACAGCAGCGCCGCGCCTCCTTCCAATACCGGCAACGGCGCGCGTTGCAGCAAATCCGAAAATCGCACGTACATCGCCTCTTCACGCCGGCGAATCGTCAATACCAGACTGGAATATGGATAGAATTCCACACGAAAACGCGGCGGCCGCCCATTACATCCCAGCCGCGTAAACACTCGCTGAAACAGCGCACTGCCCCCGGGCACCAGCAAAACTTCATAACTTTTCATAGCGTATCTTGCTGCGATTCCTCTTTAATTCTTGCGGCGAACCGGCGGAGCCGCCACTTTCTTGGTGGCCTTCTGCGACTCATTCATGGCATCGCGGGTGCCCTCGATTGCATCATCCAGATTGCTTTTGTACTCTTCCAGATCCGGCCCGCCCGCGGCCGAGAATTTCTCCAGCACCGCCAAAAACGCTTTCGATTGCGAAGCCATCAAATCTACCGCCGCCCTGATATTTTCCTGCTTCTCTATGCCCAATTGAATCAAATCCGCCGCGTCGTCGACACATCCTCCGTACGCGTTTAACAGTGAATTCAGCATATCAATGTGCCGCGTCCCGGATGGATGCTCCAGCTCATACTGGAACTTTTTTTAGCCGGTCATCCGCGAACGTCAAAAACAGTTTCACGCGCTCATTGGTAGTTTCCGCATCCCGAATCTTGTCCGCCTCCAGCGTCGACAGGTAATCCTTTTGTTCCTGTTGCTGCCAGTGCGAAGCCACCAGTGCACAGCATCAAACAAAACATCGCGCCAAGAACTTTACTTGCCATTTTCATCGCTGGTCCTCAGGTGGGTTCACCGGAAGCTCGGCGATTGGTCGACGCTGCCGGCCTTTCGGGGGTGCCGGCTGCTGATCGCGATGATGGAAAAGCATACGGATCAATTCCAGATCCATGTCATCAAGATCGCGCCGTACGATCTGCAGCGGGGGCTGATATTCTTCTGGAACTCTCAATATAGTTTCATCCGCCTCGCGAATCCCCGCCTGACGTGAATCTCCAGTTGGCGATAACCGTTCGAATCCTTCTGTGCGTCGGTGTGCTTCTTCTTCAAACCTTCGAACGCCACCCGTACATTGTCGCGATATTTTTCAAGCACCATTCCCACCGTGCTTAGGTCGTTCGCTTTGAAAGCTCGTCGCGCCTCATCAAATTGCGCGTCACCTAGTTTTTCCAGCAATTTGGCGCGGCGTACCGGGTTCGTCTCGTGATCAAAACGCGTCTGCATCTCGGCAATTTTGTCGGCAGAAACCGCGACCCCGGCCAAGTAACACATCAATGCCGCGCTCAGCCACATCCCGCGGCTCGCTCGCCAAACCATCATTCTTACCTTTTATGTTCTAACACTTTGCGTAACACTTTGCTGCGCTCCTGCGCTTGCCACACCTGGTCGGGGTTTTGCCCTTGATCCAGACTTAAAAATTTCCGGTAAGCCTCCAGCGCCGGCTTCGGTTGATTCAGCTTATCGTAGCAGAGCGCTCGAATAAACCATGGTCCAGCCCCGGGCGTTTCCGTTTTTGCAATTTGATCCAGCGTCGCAAGCGTGGAAATGCAATCTCCGGAAAGATAATAGGAACTGCTCAAATCCTTCCAGTACGCCAGATTTTTTCCATCCAGCTGCAAAGTCACCTTCAGCTCTTTCAGCGCGTCCGGAAAATCCCGTTTTTGCAGATAAATGCGTCCCAGCCCACCGTGCAATTGCGCATCTCGCGGTAAAGCGCAATCGCCTTGTTCAGCGTAACGATGGAGTCATCCCATTTTTTCTGTGCAATTTGAATATCCGCGCGCATCTTCAACAAATCGATAGTCGCCGCCGCATCCATGCCCTGCCCAACTTCCGCGCGATTCAACTCCGCGAGCGCCACATCATATTGTTGCTGCTCTATCAGCAGATGCACCAGCCGCGCACGAGCACCGGAATCCGTGGGCTGCACCGCCAGATAGCTGCGATACGCGTCCGCGGCCTCCGGTTTTTTTTGCGCAGCCAGACATTCCGCGACGCCCAGCAGCGCCTGCGCATTATTTGGCTGAGCTTCCAGTATGTTGCGGAATTTCTTTTCCGCGTCGGCTGGTCGCTGTAGCCGCACATACAAATTCGCCAGATGCACAATCGGTTCCAGGTTCTTGGGATCCAGCCGGTATGCACCCTCAAACGATTCGGCCGCGCCGGAATAATCTTTTGCATTCTCCTGCGCCACGCCCAGCAAATAACGCGGGCGGCTTTGCGCCGGCAACAATTCCACAGCTTTCCGCAAATTGGGAACAGCCACGGCGCCGGGGCGCGTTCAATAAATAAAATCCCAAGATTTAAGTACGCTTCGGCCATTTTTGGATCAATCGCGATGGCCCGTTCGTATTCGCCGCGCGCCTCGTCAGCCTTCTGTAGCGCCGTATAAACGTAGGCAAGTTCAAAATGCCCATAAGCAACATCCGGCTGCTCGGCAATAAAGTTCTGCAGCGGATCAATCGCCGCCTCAAACTCCTTCTTCTCGATATCGCGTTGCGCTTCCTGCAGCAAATCATTCAGCGGATTGGCAACCTTCTCCCGCCGCGCCCCCACAACAGTTCCCTGAGGGCCACTCTGACTTTTGTTGGAAGAATTCTGTCCATCGGTTTGCGCATCAGCGCAAAGTGACAGTCCCGTCGCAGCGAAAATCGCAGCAACACACAGAACAAATAATCTAAATGTGAACGAGGTTCCTGCCGGCTCACCCCGACGGCAAAAGCCCGCCCCCACGCCAAAAAAAAGTTAGACGGCGGGTGCCCCACCCTCGCTTTCCAGGGTGGGTCCTTCTTTTCCCTTCTCACGAACGCCCCATGTCTAGCGAATACAAAGCTTGGCATTGAAATGAAATAGTAAGTCTTAACGCCTTCACAACAAACAAACTAAACCGAAGTAACTTCGATCCGTTCACCACACCCACCGCACCAACAATTTTGATGCCCCGTTCTGCACACCCTTTGCCTGTCCATTCTCATTCAGCACCCGCGCCAGATAACGCCCCGTATGCGATTGCGCATTCCGCGCCACCTGCTCCGGCGTCCCGGTAGCAATAATCTCCCCACCCTGATCCCCGCCTTCCGGCCCAAGATCAATCAACCAGTCCGCCGATTTAATCACGTCAAGATTGTGCTCAATCACCAGCAACGACGCCCCCGACTCCAGCAATTTCCGGAACGCCGCCAACAATTTCGCAATATCATCAAAGTGCAATCCCGTCGTCGGTTCATCCAATATATAAAGGATGCCCTGGTTCTCCGTCCGCGACAGATGCGACGCCAGTTTTAACCGTTGCGCTTCCCCACCGGAAAGCGTCGTCGCCGACTGCCCCAACCGCAAATACCCCAACCCAATTTCGTTCAGCACTCGCAGCTTGGAAACCACCTTCGGAACATTAATAAAAAACACAGCGCTTCGCGAACCGTCAGTTGCAACACGTCATGAATATTCTTCCCGTGATACAACACCTCCAGCACGCCGCTCTTGAAACGCGTCCCGCGACACTCCTCGCAAACCAACTCTACGTCCGCCAGAAATTGCATTTCCACCGTAACCGTTCCATCGCCTTGACACGTCTCGCAACGCCCACCCGGCACATTAAACGAAAAATGCCCCGCCGTATATCCCCGCCGTTTGGCATCCGGCGTATCCGCAAAAACTTCACGAATCGCATCAAAGGCCTTTAAATAAGTCGCCGGATTCGACCGCGGTGTACGCCCAATCGGCGATTGATCCACGATCACCGCTTCCCGAATCTGGGCATCCCCTTCGATCCGTCGCAAAATTCCTTAACGCTCGAACCGTTCCGCTTCGCCGCCAGCGCCTTATAAAGCACGTCATGCACCAGCGTGGATTTCCCCGAACCACTTACCCCCGTCACCACCGTCAAAGTTCCCAGCGGCAAGCGTCAAATCCACATCCTGCAAGTTAGGCAGGTGCGCGCCAATCACCTTCAGGAATTTCCCACTGAGTTTGTGCCGGCTGTTCGGCACTGGGATCCGCAAATCGCCAGTCAAATAACGCCCGGTAATGGACTTCGGCTCTTCCAGCATCGCCGCGTAGGAACCCGCAAATAGCAGTTTCCCGCCCAGCTCTCCCGCGCCCGGCCCCAGATCGATCACATAATCCGCGGCACGAATGGTATCGGGATCGTGCTCCACCACCAGCACGGTATTCCCCAGGTCCCGTAGCGATTTCAAAATATCGATCAGTTTCTGCGTATCGCGCGGATGTAATCCGATGGACGGCTCGTCCAGCACATACAACGCGCCCACCAGATGCGACCCCAGTGACGTCGCCAATTGAATTCGCTGCGACTCTCCGCCCGACAATGTCGACGTCAGCCGGTCCAGCGTCAGTAATCCAGCCCGCTTCATCCAGGAATTGCAGTCAGCGAACGTACTTCCTGCAAAATCTTCTCCGCCACCTTGGTTCTGCGACTTGCGTCAATTGTATATTCCCGAAAAATGCGCGCGCTTCCTTTACCGTCAGCTTGCACACTTCTGTGATCGACTGCCCCGCCACGCGCACCGCGCGCGCTTCCGGTCGCAGCCGCGTCCCGCCGCATTCCGGAACACGTCGCGTACCCGCGAAACCGGCTCAAAAACACCCGCACGTGCAGAATA
>CAVPKZ010000071.1:0-4819 GCA_963705755.1 uncultured Acidobacteriota bacterium
TTTTTTTCGCGTCGCTGCCAGTGACCGGAACGATGAACAGTTCTCCATTCGTACTGAGCGCTTCGACTTTGTCCGGCACCGCGGTAAAACAAATCTCTTTTCCGTCTGGCGAAAAATTTATGTCGTCTGGGCCGCCGCGTTCGTCGGGAGGCACGTCGTAATTTGCGCCGGCCGTCAAATCGCGCGGTGTTCCGGTCCCATCCGCTGGGGCGACAAATAAATGGCTGCGTTTTCCTTCAGACCAATGAGTCCAATGGCGATATAAAAGCTGCTCGTACACTCGCGCTTTGACTTTGTTTTTTTCTTTCTCCGCGTCGCGCGCGCTGTTGCACGCGTCGTCCTTGCAATCCCCATAAACTGATGATGTAAAAGCGATTGTCGACCCGTCAGGTGACCACTTCACTAGATCCGCGCCGCCGGATATATGCGTAATCGAATGGCTTTCGCCGCCTTCCATCGAGAGCACGTAAACCTGGGAATTTCCGTCGCGGGAAGAAATAAATGCTAGCGTTTTGCTGTCCGGCGACCATGCTGGAGCGGAATCGTGGCCGCTTTGCGTCAGTTGTATTGCCGCGCCACCAGTCGCAGGTACCGCCCAGATATTGCTAGCGTTGCGATTGGCATCCATGTCTGGAGTCGCTACGGAATAGGCTATCCATTTTCCGTCGGGTGAAACTATTGGGCTCGCGACGCGATGCATACTTCTTAAATCGTCAAAGGTGATGGGCCGTTTGCCGGCGGTGTCTTGCGCGAATATGGCTAGACACGAGCCGCTCAATACCATCGCCACGAATCCGCACCGCAGCGCCGCCAGTTTCATGCGTTTCTCCTTATGAGTGACTTTGGGAATTTGCCTTGCAGGGCTTTGGATCGTGTCACGATTCATGCTCGATGCCAAGGGACCGAGCAATGTTTCTTGCGCCTTCCTTAGCTGCGCTGCAAGCCGCAACAGGAAGTCTAAAGGGTTTATCAACTCTGTGACGGCTTACTTTTTCAGCGGTACGCCTACCGCCCAAATATAGCCGTCGGGATCTTCCAGAATTACGTCGCGCCATCCATGCGGAAAATCCGCCGCCGGCTGAAGGATGATTGCGCCGGCCGCCTCCGCGCGCTTTTGCAAACTGTCCGGATCAATGCCCATCACCCGAAGTTCAGCTCCGGTGCCGCGTTTTCCTCCGCCTTGCAGTCGCGTATGCAGAGGATGATGGTCATAGGTATGGTCAGCATGCAGCATGAAGTCCACACCATTCAACACCAGCGCCGCGAAATCGGTGTCGCTATAACGGACCGAGGCTCCCAACACTTGTTGATAAAAAGAAAGCGACCGGGATAAGTCTCGCACCAGCAGATTAACCGAGAATTTCGGCAAAGCTCTGCCGTATTCGTCGGCCGGCATCCAGGCGTCGCCAGTACGCGTCATGGTCATAGCTAGATCCCTCCGATCTGCGCAAACGTGCGAACAACAGAATCCTCTCACGCGGATGGCCGCAAGAGTTCCAGACGACAACGCATGATCTGAAAAAGAGTTTCGCCAATTTGGACTATGCATTTAAATGCGGGTCGCGTCGTTATTACGCACCAGCAGCCAGTTCAGGGCCGCGATGGCGATGACCCCGATAACGACCGACAAATTGCTGAGCGGCGTCTGCATAAATAACACCACGCAAAACGCCAATGTCAGTATCGCGATGAGAGGACCACCGCGAAGGCGAAACGCATCCGCTTCGGGGCGCTTTTTTCGCAACACCAGCAGCGCCACGGCAAATGAGGCATAGGTCAGCAATCTTGCCACCGCAGAAAGGGTAATATTCCATCGAAAATTTCCTACTACCGTGAAGGTGAGCAGCAAGATCGTGTAAACGATGATAGACACGTGCGGAGTACGAAATCTGGGATGCACAGCTGCAAAAAATCGCGGAAAATCTCCGCACTCTGCCAGTGCGAACGTCAAGCGCGGCGTGTGCAGCATATTGGCGCCTAAATATCCGTAGATGGACACCAGCGCCCCGCAAGCAATCGCTGCCGCAGCGCCGTTCCCAAAAATGTGGCGCGCCGATTCCGCAAGGGGGCGCTCGGTCGCAGTAGGGTTGGCCAGCGTACCGTTGATCACCACTTGGACCAAGGTGTAAATCACCGTCACCAGCGTCAGCGCGTAAAAGAGCGCAGCAGCTGAATCTTTGCGCGGATCGCGCGTTTCTCCGGTGGCGAAAAAAACCGCTTCAAATCCACCGTAAGCAAAAACCAGCACTAAAACAGCGCCTAGCCAATCTTGAAGCGTTACCGCATGGGTCAACGGCGCTGGAACAACCTGGCCATGTGTGATCAACCATCCCAGTCCGACGCCAATAAACATCAGCAAAAGAAATATTTTTATGCTGGTTAGAAAATCGCTCACACGCGTCGCTGATCGCACGCCCCGATAATTGATAATTGCGAGGATTCCGATTAACGCGGACAGAATTGTCACACGATAGACAGGTTGCACTGCGCGTGGGAAGAACTCTGCAAGATAAGTGGCAAAAAGATTGGCCGTACCAGACGCCGCCGTTATCCGCGACAACCACGTCATCCACGCGATTTGAATGCCCCAGAATCTTCCGAGCGCGGTACGCGCGTAAAGATAAGGGCCGCCGGTTTCGCTGAATTGCGATGCGACTTCGCTGAGGCATGCGGCAACCAACGCGATGCCCGCGGCCGCCACCAAATACGTGAGAGGAGCATACTTTCCCACGCGGCCTGCGACTACGCTGGGCAAACCAAAAACCCCGCCGCCGATCACCGAATTTACGATTAATGCCGACAGACTCCAGCGGCCGATGGTGCGAACCAAACCGCTGGGAGACTCTGCCATCAATGGCGCTCCATCGCCGAAAGTTTTGTAAAACTGAGGCGCTCTATCTTTAGTTCGCTGAAAACGCCGCCAGCGTAGCACAGCTGGCGATATCGCTCGCGCGACCATCACAGCGGCTTATGTCTGTCTTCGCTCTGCTACAATTCCGTACCAATCAGACCATGGCGAGCGGCTACAGCATCTTCCCGCGAAATTTTAAAAAGGATTATCCCGTCGCCGTTCGGGGAGAAGGCTGCTGGATCATTTCCTCAGATGGGCGGCGTTTTTGCAACGCTGCCGGCCAAGCCGCGGTGGTAAACATTGGGCATGGAGTCGCGGAAATTGGCCGAGCCATGGCCGAGCAGTCATCGCAGATCGCATTCGCTCATACCTCGCAATTCCATTCTCAGCCGGCCGAGAAACTTGCCGCCCGCCTTTTACAACTGGCGCCTTCAAATTTTCGCAATGGCGGCCGCGTCAACTCTACGTCCGGCGGCTCGGAAGCCACCGAGACGGCCATCAAGCTTGCGCGACAATTTCATTTGGAGTCCGGCCAGCCGCAGCGCTACGGGGTGATTTCTCGCCGGCAGAGCTACCATGGCAGCACCCTCGGCGCGATGACTGTCAGCGGCAATGTCGCGCGCCGCGCTCCTTATCAACCGTTGCTCTCTGAATGGACGTCTTGAGTGCTTCCCATATCATCGTGCGGGCAATTTAAAGGATGAAGAATACGGCCTGGCTTGTGCTAACGATCTGGAGAAATTTCTCCGCGGCCCCAATGGCATTTCCTCCGCGGCATTTATTTTAGAGCCGGTGGTCGGCGCAACTCTTGGTGCGGCTGTACCGAGCGCTGGATACGTGGAGCGCATCGCGGAAATTTGCGGTGAAAATAGAATTCTTCTAATCGCCGACGAAATAATGTCGGGAATGGGCCGGACCGCTAAAGGTTTTCGCCATTCAACACTGGAACGTGGAACCAGACATGATTCTGGTGGGGAAAGGGAATCGCTAGTGGTTACGCGCCGCTCGGCGCTGTTATGGTTTCTGCGCGCATCGTCGAAGCATTCGAATGCGGTTCTGGAATTTTCCAGCACGGTTTTACGTATCAGGCGCACCCGGTCTGCACTGCGGCCGGCAATGCGGTGCTTGACTACCTGGAAGCTTACAAATTGTTCGAACGAGTGGCGTCAATTTCAAAAACTCGATCCGCCGATCTGGAGCCTTTGCGGTCACATTCGAATGTCGGTGATATTCGCGGCATGGGCTTATTAATCGGCATCGAATTCGTGAGAGAAAAAGCGTCCCGCGAACCTTTTCCGCCCTCGCAAAATCGGTGGCGCTGAATCTTGATTCGAAAAACAAGGGCAAGAGCAAAGCGAAGCCCCGGTGAAAATCCCCACCCTAAATTTCGCAAAAAACGCGAAATTTAGAATGGGGCACCCAGACGTCCACTACGCAGATCATTGCTTCGCGATGATCTGTTCCGGTCGGGATGACAGAGTTCGGAGATGAGATCCCACCGAAGCCAAAAGCGGGCTTAAGTGGGCCACCTTCCATTTATGCTATTCCGCGGCGCTCAGGCGCTCAACCTCGAAACGGTCAGCGTTCATTACTTTGCTCCACGCGGCCGCGAGTCTTCCAACCAATTTGCTTCGAGTCGGGGAATGTATAGACTTCAGCCAGCGCGCGCAACTGCGAGTGCGAACCGAAGATCAGATCGACGCGGGTGGCGGCCCACTTCACCCTGGTCAGTTCCTTCAGGACATCAGCAATCACCGCACCGACCGCTACGGCGGGTCGGTCGAGAACCGAGCCCGACTGCTCACCGAGGTCCTCGAGGCGACCATCTCGGTCTGGGGCGCCGATCGGGTCGCGGTGCGCATCGCCCCCAGTAACACCTTCCACGCCATGGGTGATAGCGACCCGCACGCGCTGTTCGGCTACGTCGCCAAAAAGCTCAACGAGTACGGACTGGCCTACCTTCACATC
>CAVPKZ010000072.1:0-9242 GCA_963705755.1 uncultured Acidobacteriota bacterium
TAGCGTGGAACCACGTGGAGCCTGCAACGGAACATCTTCACGTGGTCAAGCGCGTGGTAAGTGCTTTCTCTTGCTTCGACGGGCCCTGAACGGAGAATGAAACTTTTCCTGGGTTGGCCCGGCTTCTCGACAGAAGTCGCTGAAGATAAAACAAATGTAATGGTGATTTAACTCATCTCCGGCGGGGCTCAGCTAAACTGTCACACAAAACAGACGGCGTTATTTTCCGGAGTCCGGCCGATGAATAGGCTCTTTTTGATTGTGACTGTAGCGTTCGTTCAAATTTGTCTGAGCGTCGCCGCGTACGCACAGCAGAAGGAACTCCTCCATCTTGTACAGACGATCCCGATGCCGAACGTCAAGGGCCGCCTCGACCACATGGACGTCGATGTCGACGGCAAGCGCGCGTTTATTGCGGGAGTCGAAAGCGGCTCCGTCGAAGTAGTCGACCTGGCGGCAGGAAAGTGGACGCGCAGCATTCCGGGGTTCAAAACGCCCACGGAAATGTGTTATGTCCAGGAATTGAACAAGATTTTCGTCGCCAGCCGCGACGACGGGATGATCAGAGTTTTTCGCGGCGATTCCTTCGATCTGATCGATTCCCTCAAGCTTGAGCTCGGCGCAAACCGTATGCTCTACGACTCCGCGACCAAACTTCTTTACGTGGGCTACGGGGCCAAGCTTGCCGGATTCGATTATGGCCGTGTCGGCGTCATCGACGCGCGTAGCGACAAGCTGCTTGGCGACATGATCGTCGAGTCTCACCCCAGCCAAATTCTCCTCGATCACGCGTCGAAAAGGCTCTTCGTTTCCGTCTGGGAGGCTGGTCGCATCGACGTGTTCGATACGCGAAATCACCAGTTGGTTCTGACGTGGACGACGGGAGGACAAGCTGGAGATACAGCCCTCGATCAAACACATCGTCGCCTGTTCACGGCCATACGTACAGCCCCTCAAGTCATGCTGGTTTACGACTCCGAATCGGGGCAGGAAGTCGCCAGACTCCCTGCGGAGGGACGCATGAATGGCATCTACTACGACTCTTGGCTCAAGCGCATCTACATGACTTGCGGCAGAGAGCTGCCTGCCGGTTTCGTCTTCGTCTATCAGCAGAAGGATCCTGATCACTATGAGTTCCTCGGGAAAGTTCCGACGGGGCCAGGCGCTGGCACGTCTTTTTGGGTGCCGCAACTGAAGCGCTTTTATGTCGCGGTTCCTTCCAGTGAAAAGCAGGATGCAGCTATTTTGGTATTCGAGCCACAACCGTAAAAAAGGATTTCCTGACACAAATATGATGAACAAACTTCATAGCAAAGTCGGGCCTGCATTTGCCGGACTCCCGACTTTTCTGGCGCTCTGCCAAATTTACGAGTCATTAACCAAGAGCTGCAATAAATTTCATTTGTATTTCCGTTTAGCTTCCACACCAATCTAAAGGAGTCTTACATGAAGTTTTTAAGTTTTGGTCGTTTTGCGTTGGGTCTATTCCTAGTGTTGCTCAGTGCATGTTTTTTGCCGAGCGTTTATGGGCGGCCTCAGCCTGCGGCCCAAGGCTACCACCTGATTAAGACGATTTCTTTGCCGCCGGCTCCGGGTGGCGGCGAGTATTACGACTACATCACGCTCGACGATGCGGCGCGGCGTGTTTACGTATCGCACGGCACAGAGGTTGTGGTTCTCAATGCCGACGATTACTCCGTGGTGGGCAAAGTCGAAGGACTGACGCGTGCCCACGGAGTAGCTATCGTCAAGGAGCTTGGCAAAGGGTTCATCACAGACGGGGATTCCCGGCCGGGCGCCGAAGTCCAGCAGGTCGTAATTTTTGATTTAAAGACCTTCAAAGTGACCGGCAAAGTCGCGACTGAGCAAGCTGACACGGATGCCATTATCTATGAGCCGGTGACCAGGCACATCTTTACTTTCAACGGCGATAGCCACAACACGACAGTTATCGACCCCGGTAAAGAAAAAGTGATCACGAACATTGATCTAGTTGGAGAAGTCGAATTTCCTGCCGTCGATGGCAAAGGCATGGTCTACGACAATAATCCTGGGAAAAACGAAGTTGTTGCAATCGACGCCCGCACAAACAAAGTCACAGCCCGCTGGCCCACCGCACCCGAAGGGCATCCCGTCTCCATGGCAATGGATCGAAAAAATCGCAGACTGTTCTCCGCAGGTCGCGGCCCACAATTCGTGACCATGATGGACGCCGACACAGGAAAAGTCCTCCAGTCTTATCCTATTTCGGCGGGCGTGGATGCCAATGACTTCGAACCTGCGACGGGCATGCTGTTCGTAGCGACGCGCGAAGGCATGCTGCACATTTACCATGAAGATTCGCCAGACAAGCTTAGCGAGGTTGAAACCGTTGAGACCCAGTACGGAGCTAGACGTTGCAGGTTGATCCAAAGACCCACAACGTTTTTCTCACTACATCGGATTTCAATCCCCCGGCCGTTCCAACCGAAAAGAAACCCCATCCGCTGGCTACACCCAAGCCTGGAAACTTTAGAGTGCTCGTATACGGGCGCTAAGGGGGCGATGGAGATCACCCGCTCTCTTCGGCGTTCCAGTCGAACAATCAAACTCGCATCATCGCGGAAGAGGTGCCGATTCGTAACCAACAATTCGCCTTTTTTCATTATTTCCTTTGCAGTTAGGACCGCGACAAACTGAATTTAGAAGAAAACGTCGCAAGCATTCTGCATAGGATTACACTCTTACTACCATGACCACGATCGGCCGCCGCGGATTCCTTACCACAGCTGCAGGATCCATTGCTGCAACTCGTCTTCATTTACAACACGAAACAGCTTCCCGAGTCTCGCTGAAAATTTCAATGGAGGCCACTGGGCCCCAGATGCCTGCCGACTTCGTGGGGCTTTCATATGAGGTGCAGCAACTGACTGACCCGGCTTTCTTCGCAGCGAGCAATCTCGGATTAATCCGCCAGTTCAAAGCGCTGGCGCCGCGCGGCGTGCTTCGACTCGGCGGCAATACCAGCGAATTTTCCTGGTGAAGCCTGACGCCTGACTCCTCTGAGCCTGAGCACCCGCAGCTCCCGGTAGTCGAAGGCTGGCCCAAGCCGCAATATTATGCCGTAACTCCCGAGGCGGTGCGGAATCTGGCGGCGTTTCTGGGCGCCACTGCCTGGACCTGTATTTATGGCATCGGCATGGGAACCAATACGCCTCAGCGTGCGGCAGAGGAAGCTGCGTTCGTCGCAGAGACTCTCGGTGCAAGTCTTCAGTATTTTCAGATTGGGAATGAGGTTGATTTTTTCGGCCGCCACAATATGCGTGATGCAAAGAACTGGTCCGCGAAAACCTACCTGGAGGAGTGGCTCTCCCTTGCTCGGGCCGTCACTTCCCGCGTCCCAGCCGCAAAGTTCGGAATGCCGGATGTTGGATCGGAAGTCGCGTGGCTGACGGAGATCGCGGATTTATGGCGTTCGATTCAGAATCCGCCACACGTGACGACGCTTTCGCACCACTACTATTTTGGTGGGCCAGCGACAAATCCCGAGGTCAACATCCCCAACTTGCTGAAGCCAGCTACTATGGCCAAGGTTCAAAAGACCGCGGATGTCGCGACCGCTGCGGCAAACAAGATGGGCGTCCGTGTACGCATGACCGAAGGCAACACTTGTTATCGTGGCGGCAAGCCCGGGGTGTCCGACGTTTTCGCTGCGGCATTGTGGGCTGCCGACTATTCCCTCTTGCTTGCCAGCAGCAACTATTCCGGCATCAATTTGCACGGCGGCACCGGCAAATCCGTCGCAAACTCCGTCGGAGGTTTTCTCCCGGGCGACGTCCTTCTCAAAGAAAAAGGCGAGCGCCCGGAGCTGATCGCGACGCATCCTCACCCCTTCTACACTCCCATTGCGACATTCGGTTCAGAGTACGTGATGGAACCTGTCGCCTATGGACTCAAGTTCGCCGGCGAGTTCAGCGGCGGCACCCTCATCAAGACTGACTTCACCTCTCATCTTCAGACAACGGGAGTTGACGCAAGCGCGTATGCCGCGACATTTCCCAGCGGGCAAGTGGCCGTAATTATCCTGAACAAAGATGCCGAGCAGAATTTAGAAGTAACTCTGGATTTTGGAACGGGAACAACAGGAACAGTTGAGACCAAGACGCTGCAGGCTCCAGCTCTGGATAGCCGCGAAGCTCTCATCACATCGTCTCCAGAGGCTGGCCATCTCCGTGGTGGCAAGTACACTATGACCGTGCCTCGCGCTACAGGAGTCTGTCTGAAACTCACCAAATGATTCGAAATGCAGCTCGGCCTCCCAATGGTCGTGCATCTGTCTCAGGTCATTCCGCTTCCAACCAGGTAAATCTGCGCAGTGCTATAGGCGAGTAACGTTCCGTGACCTGGATTTCTGAATCAAAGATCCGAGACGCTGCTGAACTGGCTATCAGTTATGTGCTTATTTTGCTTGCCGAGTGGATTCCCAATCCGGCGGCCCAGCGGTTTTTGTTCTGGTTCACGCTAGCTTGGGTGATTGTTACGACTATTCTAGCCAGGCCGAATGCGCGAACGCTTGGTCTTCGGCCTTCGAATGCGCGCTCAGTCTGGATCGTTCCGGCCATAGTGCTTCTTGGTGCCGTCGCTATTCTGATGGCCTCTCAGCTCCATACCCTCCATGATTTTTCTATGGGCACGCTGATGGGGCGGGTGCGTGGATACTTAGTGTGGTCGTTGCTGCAACAATTCATGCTCCAGGATTATTTTCTTCTTCGGCTATTGCGGTTAATGCGGGGTAAAGCAGGGGCAGTATCGACAGCAGCGATTCTCTTCGCCAGCGCCCACATTCCTAACCCGGTTCTCATCATTGGCACTTTGCTATGGGGATTGGCCGCGTGCGTTCTGTTTCTACGTTATCGCGATCTGTACTCTCTAGGGGTCGCGCACTGCCTTCTAGGCATATGCATTGCTGTCACGGTTCCGGCTCACATACATCATGGAATGCGCGTGGGCCTTGGTTATCTCCTGTACCGGCCGCGCGTGGAACGGACTCACTTCAGCCAGATGGACCAGATGGTGTCGACGGAAGCATGGGTGATCGCTGATGCCGTCAATCGGTGTTCGGCTCGCCAGGCTCGACCATAGAAAATGCCCGCGAACGTGGCTAATAAAACATAGCGCCAGTTGAAATGCGTCGCGCCTTTGTTGAAGTGCGATAAACCAAATATTGGAGCCGTCACCAGCAACGACCAGCGTGGCCCGATGCGGCGCTCCAGCAGATTCTGCAGCAATCCGCGAAAATAGGTTTCCTCCAACACTGCAATGACAGCAAAAATAGCCAGCCACGATAGCGCAAAGCGCACAAACGATGGCAGATCGGCGTGCCAATGCAAAAAGCCCAACCACAGTCCTAAGGGAACGGCGATCGGCGTATAAAATGCTAACTCTCGCAGGCCAATCTTCACGTCCGAGATCTGCGGCACAAAATGGAACCCCACATTGGTGAGCCGGCGGATCACCAGGAACCCATACACTGCGGTATCCAGCAGAATCAGGCGATTGAACGAACCCATGCCGGGCGGCCAGGCCCGTTCGAACAATTTAAACTCCACCACCACACCCAGAATTAGCAGCACCAAAAAATCGCGCCAGTCACCGCGCTGTTCTGGATCGCGCCTGCTGGCATCCCAGATGAGGATCACCAGAGCCACCGGCAGTAGCGCGTAGACGCCAACAAACGACCATCTGAAATTTTCGCTGGAATGTGCGACCAGGTAATACGGGATTGCCGTCAGGGCGGGCAATCCAAGCCTCGCAGCCAAGGAGAAGCGCGTCACGGCCCGTCGGGATGGCTCGCCAAAAAATGCAAGCGCCAGCAACGGAAAAAGCAGGAAGGCTTCAGCCGCCAACTCTAAAGGCGTGAAATGCATGCTTCATAACCGCGCAGCGTTCTGCGGCTGCCAAAGGTAGAGTGCCGGAACGATGCGCGTCTCACCAGATCTTACAGCCCTGCTCGCGAACCATTGGGTCTCCCTTTTTGCACCCGAAGGCCTTGGCAAATGCTTCCATATTGGAAATAGGTCCATTCCCGCGGAAATGCGCTAGCGGGTGCGGATCCGTATTGGTCTGGAGTCGCGCCGCCTCGGCCCGCTGATTCGTGCCCCACACCTGCTCCCATCCCAGAAAAAACCGCTGCTCCGGCGTGAACCCGTCGATATCCTTCGGCCGCTTGCCCTCAATCGATTTTTCGTACGCGGCATAGGCAATAGACAGTCCGCCGAGGTCGCCAATGCTTTCACCCAGCACCAGTTTGCCGTTCTGATGCAAACCCGGTTCAACTTCATAACCATTAAACTGGTTCACAACGCAATCGCCGCGTTCCGTAAAATTTTTGCGGTCGTCGGGCGTCCACCACTCGTGCAGATTTCCCTTGCCATCAAATTTGGAACCCTGGTCGTCAAAACCGTGGCTGATTTCGTGGCCGATTACCGCGCCGATTCCGCCATAATTCACGGCATCGTCAGCTTTGGGGTCATAAAAAGGCGGCTGAAGAATTCCGGCTGGAAAAACAATTTCATTCATCGTCCCGCTGTAGTAGGCATTCACAGTCGGCGGGGTCATCCCCCACTCAGTGCGGTCGACGGGTTTTCCGATTTTGCTGAGTTGACGCGCGGTCTCAAAGGTCATGGCGCGCCGCACGTTGGCGTCATAAGAACCGCGATCAATGGTCAACTTGGAATAGTCCCGCCACTTATCGGTGTAGCCGATTTTCACATTGAAGGCTTCCAGCTTGGCCAGCGCTTCCTTCTTGGTCTCCGGCCCCATCCAGGACAACGTGGGAATATCCGAGCGCAGCGCTGCAATCAGATTGTTCACCATTTCTTTGGCGCGTGCTTTAGCCTCCGGCGGGAAATATTTCTCCACGTAAACTTGGCCCAGCGCTTCCCCGAGGTTCCGGTCAGTGGACTGCACGCAGCGCTTCCAGCGCGGCAAAATTTCCTTTGTTCCGGAAAGCTTGCGGTCATAGAAATCAAAATTCTCTGCCACAAATTTCTCCGGAAGCGCCGGAGCATTCTCATGAATCACGTGCCAACGCAAATAAGTTTTCCAGTCGGCCAGCGAAACGCTATCGAGTTCCTGATTCATCTCCTTGAAGAACTCGGGCTGCCGCATGTTTACTTGCACCACCGGAGGAGCCCCCACGGCCTTCAAATATCCTTCCCAGGACCAGTCTGGCGTAACCGCCTTCATCTCTGAAATCGCCATCAGGTTGTAATTTTTCTCCGGATCGCGCAATTCCACGCGCGTCTTCGAAGCCTTCGCCAGCGCCGTTTCAATTCCCATGATTGTCTTGGCTTCAGCGTCCGCTTTATCCGCGGGATCGCCCGCCAGTTCCAACATTTTCGCGATATGTTTTTCGTAGTCCGCCCGCAGCTGCTTGGATTTTTCGTCATCGCGCAAATAATAATCGCGGTCCGGCATTCCCAGCTCGCCCTGGCTGGCGATGGCAATAATCCGCGTGCTGTCCTTGATGTCCTGTCCCGAGCCAAAGCGAAATACCGCATTGCTGCCCTCGCGCTGCAGGTGAGCGATCGCGGCGTCCAACGAGCTTCGATCCGTAATCCCGTTGACTGCTGCAAGTTCGCCCTCGATTGGTTTCAGCCCTGCAGCCTCAATCGCCGACGTGTCCATGCAGCTGGCGTAAAACGCCCCGATTCTCTGTTCATTCGAACCGGCAGGTGCATTGCTCCGCACCGCCGCATCCAGGATTGTCCGCATCGCCGTCAAGTTAGTGTCACGCAGCTTCGTGAAGGTGCCCCACGTCGCGGAGCCCCCGCCGGAATCGGATTCGCCTTCAGCCACCCGCCCATCGCAAATTCATAAAAATCGTCGCAAGGCTTGCAAGTTTTATCCAGATTGGTCAGTGAACCCCACGACGAATTGCCGGCAACACGCGCGCTCACATGCCCGCCAAACATCAGCAGCAACCCCAGGCACAACAACACCACGAATCCAATTCTCGGCACCAAACGGTTCGATCGCATGCAGACTCTCCTCTTTTTAGAAAGCGACTCGTCCAACCTCAGCAACAACGAGTATTGTCATCCCGGCGGACGCGACAAACTCTATCCTACATCCTTCGTTGGCCCACAATTCTTTCGCACCATCGCTTTACCTACACTCGCTTACGCTCACTTTAAACCAACTGACAGGTTGCCCTCGAAGCCTTACTCTTATTTTCCAGAATTCTGTTCATTTTTCGAGGTCAACACCAGCGCCATTCCCACATTTTGATCCCTCTTACGTTGGTCGAGATCCTACGGGAACGGCTTCGTGCTGGGACTCGCGTGGCGTGGCGTTCACCTTCACCCGGGTGCGCGCAGGCTTGCCGCGGCGGGCCTTGCGGGACCGCCGCACGGAGGCGGGTTAATTTGGCTGGATATTTTCGACGCGATGCACGGACGCAGCGCGGATTCTCAACGACCATCGCTTGTCCCGATGCAATGTTCAAATCCGCCGCGTCAGCTGGTTCCGGAAGCAATCTCGTCGTGCGTTACCGGAACAGATTGATTTTTGCCAGGTCCAGGATTTCTTCGCCGCGCCCACTTAGAACAGCTTTGAGCGCGAATAAGCTGAAGCCCTTCACCTGCTCCGCAGTGATCGTTGGCGGCATAGATAATTCCTGGCGGTTCACCAGAACTTCGACCAGCGTCGGGCCGTCGTATTTCAGAGCTTGGGCAATCATCGGCCGGACTTGAGCTGGCGTTTCGGCGGTCAGCCCCAGCAGGCCAGCGCCTTCGGCCATTTTTGCAAAATTCGGATTGCGAAGATCGGTACCAAAATCGAGAATGCCAGTGGGCCTTCTTCATTTCCAGTTCGACAAATGCCAATGAATTATTCTTGAACACGATGATCTTCACTGGCGCCTGCAATTGCTGGAGTGAAAGCAGATCTCCCATGAGCATCGCCAGACCGCCGTCGCCAGAAAGCGATACGACTTGACGGCCAGGATGGCTCACCTGTGCGCCGATCGCCTGTGGCAAAGCGTTCGCCATAGACCCATGATTAAAAGAGCCGAGTAAGCGACGCTTCCCGTTCATGGTCAGGTAGCGTGCCGCCCAAATTGTCGGAGTACCAACATCGCAGGAAAAAATTGCGTCCTCGGCGGCAAGCTCGTCGACCACGCGCACAACGTACTGAGGAGGATAAGGCTTTTTGCCCGATCCCTCGGTTGCGAGTTCGTCCAATCCTTTGCGCGCGTTCTT